>JAOPWA010000558.1 GCA_025965915.1 Dactylosporangium sp.
AGGGCCTCCCACATCGAGCCCTCGGCCATCTCGCTGTCGCCGCACAGCACCCAGACCTGGTACGGCAACCGGTCGAGGCGGTGGCCGGCCCAAGCCACCCCCAAGCCCATGGGCAGGCCCTGGGCGCGGGAGCCCGGCGCCACCAAGACCCAGGGCAGCGCGGGAGTCGGATGGCCCTGCAGCCAGTTGCCGAACCGCCGGTACCCGTTCATCAGTTCCTCGTCGGAGATGACGCCGGCCGCTTTGAACACCGAGTACAGCAGCGGCGACGCGTGTCCTTTCGAGAAGATCAGATGGTCGTTCGTCGCGTTGTCGGGGTCCCCCCAGTCGTAGCGCAGGTGCCGGGACATGAGCACCGCCAACAGGTCGGCCGCGGAGAGGCTCGACGACGGATGCCCGGTACCGGCAGCCGTACTGGCGCGGATCGAGTCCACCCGCAGTTGCGCGGCGAGCTCACGTAGCCGATCGATCTCCTCGCGACTGAGCGTGGTCGTCACGCCGCGGGTTACCGTCATGACCGCCTCCACCGCCTCGTCGCCTCACGCTGGCGACCGTGTTGACTCGCCGGTCGGTAACCGGCCTAGACGTGCGCCCTACCCGGGTGGGGAAGCGTCAACCGCTTCCGGTCACGTCGAGGACCGCCTTGCCGCCGACCCGCCGGCCCAGTAGCGCGTCCACGGCCTCGTCGACCCGATCCCAGGGACCCTGCCAGCCGATGTCGACCTTCAGAAGGCCGTCGGCGATCAGGCCGAGCAGCGTGGCGAGATCCTCGCCGACGTCGGGGCCCATCATGAACGACGTGAGCGTCTTCGCCGGACCGACTGTCGAGTACGGAGGGAAGACGGCGGGCTCGCCGGAGGTCCAGCCGACGCTCTGCAGGTTGCCGCCGGGCGCCAGCATGGCGAACGCGTCGACCAGGTACTCGCCACCGACGTTCTCGATGACCACGTCGACCGGGTCGTCGAGCCCGCCGAGGCCGACGATGACGTCGTCGGCGCCGAGCTCGATCAGGCCCAGGGCGCGCTCAGGGGAGCCGACCGACGCGATCACGTAGGCACCGCCCAGCGAGGCGAGCTGGACGGCGAAGCGGCCGACCCCGCCGGCCGCGCTGGTGATCAGTACGCGCCGGCCCAGGATCGAACCGGCGGCGCGCAGGGCACGCAGGGCCGTCACCCCGGCCACCGGAAGCGCCGCCGCTTCAGCCAGATCAACGGAATCGGGTACGACGGCGAGTTCGGACACGTCGACCGCTCGACGCTGGGCCCAACCCCCGTCCGCCCCACGCGTGACGACGCGGCTGCCCACGGCCGGGCCGGTACCGTCGGCGGCGGCCTGGGTGACCACACCGGCCGCATCCCAGCCGAGGACGGTGCCGGGTGGTGTGTCACCGCTGCGCGCACGGTTGAGCTCGCCCCAGTTCAGCGACGTGCTGCTGACCTCGACGAGGACCTGCCCCGGCCCCGCGACGGGATCGGGAGCCTCGCCGAGCCGAAGCGACGACGGGGCATCGGGGTCAACGAGCAGCGCGCGCATCGGCATGCCCGCCCGGTACCTGGATTGCGCAGGTTTAACCATCAGCGGGTTCCGGCCGGCCGGCGCGGTTCCTGCGCGCCAACGACGAGAATCTCAGGTACGACGCCGGCCTGTCCCTGACGACCTCTGCTGGGCGCGGCGGTGCCAGCGTCAGGCGCGGCGAGGCGGCATCGCTGTTACTCCGCAGGCGGCGGGAAACCGCCCGTCGCGACCGGGCCCCAATCGTCAACCGTCACCCGGATAAGGCTCTTCCCCTGCTTGGCCATCGCTTCCCGGTACTCGTCCCAGTCCGGATGCTCACCCGCGATCGATCGGTAGTAGTCAACGAGCGGGTCGAGCGCGTCCGGCAGGTCGAGGACCTCGGCGGTGCCGTCGACATGTACCCACGGGCCATTGAAGTCGTCGGACATCACGCACATCGACACCCGCGGGTCCCGCCGCACGTTGGTCACCTTCGCGCGTTGGGGGTAGGTGGAGATGACGATCCGGCCGCCGGCGTCGACGCCGCAGGTCACCGGAGAGGACTGGGGCCGGCCGTCGCGGCGCTGCGTGATGAGTACACCGCGGTGGCGGGAGGCGAGGAACTCTCGCAGGCCGGCGCGGTCGACGGTGGTGTTGGACGCATAGGTACGGGCCATCGGTCCAGCCTAAACGGCACCGGATGACCGGCGACACCGCGGCGACGCCAAGACCGAGTGCTCAGCCGGTGTACGAGGCGACGATCTTCGAGAACTCGTACGGCTGCTGCGGGACGCTGCTGCAGCTTCCGTCGGCCCAACCGTGTGGCACGCTCGGATCGCAGGCCCGGTCGCGGTTGAGTGACCAGTACGAGAACCAGCCGACGTGCTTGCCGCGTGCGTAGGCCAGCAGAGTTCGGAACGTGTCCTGGGTGAACAGTTCGCTCGGCTGGTCGGTGTGGCCGTTCATCAGCTGTAGCCCCAGGTGCGCGTACGCGGTCGCGTCGTCCCACCCGTACAGCGTCTTGAGCTGTGCTGCCGCCTGGTCGGTGACGCTGCGGACGCTGTCTGCCATCGACGCTGCCGGGCCGCCGTAGTCGAACGCCATCAGGTTGATCAGGTCGAGTCGGGCGCCGGCAGCGATCGCCTGCCGGATCTCGTCCTTGCCGGTGTCGGGGAAGCCGACCGTGGTGGCCGGGATGGTCAGCGACACCTTCAGATTCGGGTTGTGCTGCTGCAGAATCCGGATCGCGCCGAACCGCACCGCCATGTTGGTGTCCAGGTCGTCGCCCTCGTAGTCGAGGTCGATACGGGTCAACCGGTACTTGTCGACAACCTGCTGGTACGCGTTGGCCAGGGTGCTCGCGCCGCCGCAGGTAGCGCCCAGTTCGACGCCGTTGTACCCGCCGAACGACACCGCCACGTCGCCGCCGGCCGCCCGAACGGCGCTGACGATCGCGGAGACGGTCGTGTCCGACGAGACCCTGTGCGCCGGGTCGCCGTTCCACGCGGGCGTACAGCCACCGGAGTCGAGTACGAACGCCAGGTTGAAGTACCGGGCGCCGGAGGCGTTCATCGCCTCGGTGATGTTCTGCGGTTGATTGTCCAACGGCATGAAGTAGATCGGTGCCTTGAAGTTCCCGTTGCCGGGCGGCGGTGACGGTGGCGTGGGTGACGGTGGTGCGGGTGACGGCGACGTGGACTTCGTGGGTGTGGGCGGTGTGGACGGTGTGGGCGTTGTGCCGCCGGGACCGGGCATGGTGAGGTCGTCGGCGTAGTAGGTGCCCTGGCCGTACCAGCCGTGCAGATAGACGGTGACACTGCGGGTGCTGGGGCCGGCCGTGAAGCTCACCGAGAGCTGCTGGTAGGTGCCGTTGGTTCCCGGCGTCCAGGTGCTCACATCACCGGTGCCGGTGCCGTTCACTCCGATGTAGACGTACGCGCCGGTGACGAACGCCGAGAGGGTGTACTTCGTACCGGGCGTCACCGCGACCGCCTGGGTGCACTGGACATTGTCGCTGTTCGTCGTGGCTCCAGCGAGGGCGTAGGTGCCGGAGCGGGCGTGGCCGGTGACGGCGCTGACGGTCGTGGGGCACGACCAGCCGGCCAGTCCGGACTCGAAGCCCGGGTTGGCGATCGTGTTCGTGTCTGCGAGCGCGACGGGGGCGGCGCCCGAGACCCCGGCGATCGAGACCCCGGCGATCGAGACCGCGGCGATCGCCGTGACCGCCGCTGCGTTTGCCAATGCCAGGCGTCCGGGTCTGCGCATGGATTCCGCTCCTCGAAGGGGTGGGCGCCGAAGAGACCCCGGAGCCGGGGGCTTTCCCGGCCGGCCCCGGGGGAGCCGATCAGCGCAGGGACGACTTTCGCACCACAGCACCGAAAAGTTTCCTAACTAATGGCGGCAAACGCAACGCTTTCCATTGAGCTTCGGCAATACCTGAAGGAACAGTTAAGAAACCTTGACATTAAGGGGCGCATCCGGTTGCATCGATGCTCACCCCGGCGGCCACCTCGAGCCGCGTCCAAAGGAGCTGTTCATGCGCGGATACCAACGTGTGCTGGCCGTGGGCGCGGTCGCGGCCACCGTCGCCGGCGCTGTCGCCCTGATCGTGGGGCCCGCCGCGGCGGATACGAATACGATCACCAACCCGGGCTTCGAATCCGGCCTCACCGGCTGGTCGTGCCCCGCCACCGCGAGTGCTGTCACCGGCCACGCCCGCTCCGGCGCCTACGCCCTCCAGGGTGCGGCGACCAACAGCGACAACGCCCAGTGCAACCAGACCGTCACCGTCGCGCCCAACACCACCTACACGCTGTCCGCGTACGTCAATGGCGCGTACGTCTACCTTGGCACCACGGGCACCGGCGGAGGCGACCCCAGCACCTGGACGCCGGGAACCAGCGGCGCGTACCAGCGGCTCGCGGTCACGTTCACCACCGGCGCGAGCACCCGCAGTGTCACCGTCTACCTGCACGGCTGGTACGGCCAGGGCACCTACTACGCCGACGACGTCACCATGCCCGGCCCCAGCGGCGCGCCAGGCCCCACACCGACCACGCCCACTTCCACACCCACACCCACACCAACGAAGACCACGCCGCCACCGACGCCTGGTCCGACGACGCCACCGCCTCCACCACCGGGCGGCGGCGGGTCACTGCCCAAGCACGAGCTGACCGGGTACTGGCAGAACTTCAACAACGGCGCGGCCGTACAGCGCCTGCGTGACGTGTCCGACGACTACGACCTGGTCGCGGTGGCTTTCGCCGACACCGACCCGAGCGGGCCGGGCAAGGTGGTGTTCAACGTCGACTCCGGGCTGGCCTCGGCACTTGGCGGGTACACCAACGCCGACTTCAAGGCCGACGTCGCGACCCTGCACTCGCGGGGCAAGAAGGTGCTCATCTCCGTCGGCGGCCAGAACGGCACCGTCTCGGTCGGCGACGCGGGCGCGGCGAACAACTTTGCCAACAGCGTCTACGGGCTGATGCAGGCGTACGGCTTCGACGGTGTCGACATCGACCTGGAGAACGGCGTCAACCCGGACGCGATGAGCTCCGCGCTGCACACCTTGGGGGGCAAGGCCGGATCGGGCCTCATCATCACGATGGCACCGGAGACGATCTTCATGCAGTCGCCGTCGTCGACCTACCTGTCGCTGGCCTTGAAGACCAAGGACATTCTCACCGTCGTGCACACCCAGTACTACAACTCCGGCTCGATGAACGGCTGCGACGGCAACGTGTACTCGCAGGGCACCGTCGATTTCATCACGGCCCAGGCGTGCACCGCGATCCAGGCCGGGCTGCGCCCCGACCAGGTCGCGATCGGCCTGCCTGCCTCAGCCTCCGCCGCCGGCAGCGGGTACGTCGACCCGTCGGTGGTCAACAGCGCGCTGGACTGCCTGGCCAAGGGCACCGGGTGCGGGCGGTTCAAGCCGAATACGCCCTGGCCGGGTATCCGCGGCGCGATGACCTGGTCGATCAACTGGGACAAGTCCGCCGGCAACAACTGGTCACGCACCGTGAAGGGCCACCTGGCGACCCTGCCGTAGAACCTTGCTCCCGTAGAAGCCTTCTTCCCCACAGGACGCCGGTGGGGTGCGCGTCCGGCCAGGCGCACCCCACCGGCGCTATTTTTCGCCGGAGCGGCTACATCTCTTTCCGCCGGAGCGGCTACACCTTGCGGTAGCGGGCCTGGAAGACGCAGAAGGCGCCGAAGGCGAGGAAACCGACGGCGACCACCGACAACAGCCACGGCCCGAACGGCTGGGCGGCGAGCGTACGCAGGGCGGCGTCAAGACCGCGCGACCGGCTCGGATCGTGGTGGACCGCGGCCAGTACGAGCAATACGCCCACGATCGCGAACGCCGCGCCCTTTGCGGTGTAGCCGACCGTGCCCAGGGTGTGTACGGTCCGCTCAGTGGTCGCGCTCATCCGACGCCGCTCCAGCTTGCGCTCGAACTTCGCGAGCAGGCCGAACACGGCCATCCCGACACCGAACCCGATCACGACCAGTCCGGCGAGGCCGACCATCCACCGGCCGCCGGGCGATGACATCAGTGTCGCCGTCGCTGTCTCCTGCTTCTGGGCGCTCGACGTGCCGGAACCGGCGACGATACGGAAGGCGGTCCACGCCAGCGCCGCGTACACCACCGCCCGGGCGGCCGACATGATCCTCTCGACGGTGCGCCGGCGGGCCTCCTCGTCGGTATGGCCCACCGCCGCGGCGATCGCCTGCCAGATCGTCAAGGCGATGAGGCCGATAGCGACGGCCAGCAGCATTACCCGGCCCAGCGGTTGGGCGGCAAGGGTGCTGAACGCGCCGGACTGGGAGCCCTCGTTACCAGAACGTCCCCAGGCGATCTGCAGGGCGAGCCAGCCGACGAGGCCGTGCATCACCCCGTATGCGATGAATCCGAACCTGGTGAGCGCTTGCATCGGACGGCTGCTGGCGACCTGGCGTGCTGCACCGTCGGCCGAACGGGTAGCGGTCATGGTATTTAGATGCGCATTCGGATCGAGCCTCAAACCCATCCAGGCCGATGACCCATTTACGTCGATCAGTCGACGCTTTCGCTGATCTCCCCGTATGGCCCGTTCCACCAGCGCACCCAGACCCGAGAGGTCTTACGACTGCCGAAGAAGGACACCATGACCGAGTCGGCGCCGTACCGGGTCACGTTGACCGTGTACCCCGGTTTGGCCGTGCTCGACGTGACCTGCGCCATGTCCTTCGCCGTGAAGAACGCCACATCTCCGCCAACCGTGTGGAAGCTGCGCCTGAAGCCGTCGCCGTCGGCCTGCCACCTGCCGGCAGACCCGGATGCCTGATCGGTGGCGGCCGGCTGTGCTGACGCTCCTGGCTGTGCTGACGCCCCTGGCTGTGCCGACGTATTGCCGACTGCGGACGGGGGGACGGCCGACGGGGCGGATGAGCTGGCCTGGGGCAGCGGGGCCACTCGGCGTAGTTGGGCGGCCGACAGGGGTACGTTACGGGTCGGCGAGGCGGCGGCCAAAACTGACCGGATGCCTAGCCATGCTGCACTGACGGTAATCATCGCTGCTATAGACCATGCGAGCAGGTAGGCGAGCCGTCGGTGCACGCGACTCATCTTGCCCTACCCGATACGGTGCTCACCATGGCCACGGTCCTACTGGTCGAAGACGACCACATCATCCGCGCGGCTCTTATGCGCTCACTTACTGACCGTGGTCACACGGTGCACGCGGTGGGGACGGCGCTCGACGCCTTGCGAAGAGTGGCGGCCGACACGCCTGATCTGATCGTGCTCGATCTGGGCCTTCCCGACCTGGATGGGGCCGACGCCCTCCGGATGCTGCGTGGGATCGCCGACGTGCCGATCATCATCGCAACCGCCCGGGACGACGAAGCGGAGATCGTGCGGCTGCTCAAGGCCGGGGCGGACGACTACATGGTCAAGCCGTTCACGAGCGCCCACCTGGAGGCCCGGCTGACCTCGGTACTGCGGCGGGTCGGTCGTGCCAGCCGTGACGAGCCGGCCGTGATCGACGCCGGAGCCCTCCGGGTCGACCTCGGGCAGCGCCAGGCGTACCTTGACGACCAGCCGTTGACGTTGACCCGCAAGGAGTTCGACCTGCTGGCATACCTGGCCGCGCGGCCAGGTCGGGTCGTATCGCGGCGAGAGCTGCTGGAGGAAGTATGGCGGCAACCGTCGGTGGGCGAGGACCAGACGATCGACGTCCACCTGTACTGGTTACGCCGCAAGTTGGGCGAGAGCGCGGCGAAACCGAAATACCTGCACACCGTGCGGGGGGTCGGCTTCAAGTTTCTGGTGCCGGACTGAGGCGAGCGCTGGCGTACGTGTGCATGGCCGTGACGGCCATGGTGGCGCTGGCCTTCCTCATTCCGCTCGGCCTGGTCGTCGCGCAGTTGGCGCGCGAGCGGGCCCTCGCGGATGCCGAGCGGCAGACCGCCGTCGTCGTGGCGGTCCTGATGACCACTACCGACCCCACCGCGGTCGACCGGGCGATAGCCGCGACCGGTGGCCCCGCGGCCAGTCGCGTCGCCGTCCACGGCCTCGACGGCGGCAGCGTCGGGCAGCGGCACGCCCGCGCCGAAGACGTCGCCGCGACCTCCGGCCAGCTCAAGTCCGTCGTCACCGACGTGCCCGGCGGGCTGTCCTACCTCGAGCCGGTCGACGTCGGGCAGAACCGCAACGCCGTGGTCGAGGTGTTCATCCCCGGCAGTGAACTGACGCGGGGTGTGCACGTCGCCTGGTATGCACTCACCGCCGTCGCGCTCGGCCTGGTCATCGCGTCGGTATGGGTCGGAGACCGGCTCGCCGCGAAGGTGGTCGGGTCGGCGCGAGGGCTCGCCGCGGCCGCCAGCGCCCTCGGTAACGGCGAACTCGACGTACGTGTGGAGCCCAGCGGCCCACGCGAGCTCGCCGAGGCGGGGTTGGCCTTCAACGCCATGGCCGAACGGGTCAAGGCGCTACTGGCCAGCGAACGGGAGCTGGTGGCGGACCTGTCGCACCGGCTGCGTACCCCGCTGACCGCGCTGCGGCTGGACGCCGAGACCCTCGATGACGACCGCTCGGGGCAGCGCATCCGGCACGCCATCAGCAACCTGGAGCTGGAGGTCGACGAGCTCATCCGGGCTGCCCGCAAGCCTGGCCTGACGGCCGTGCCTGAGCCGGGGGAGAGCAGCGGCTGTGACGCCAGCGAGGTCGTACGCGAAAGGCTGCGGTTCTGGGCGGCGGTCGCGGGCGACCAGGAGCGGCGCTGCGAGGCGCTCGGCGTGGACGATCCGGCGCCGGTACCGGTGCCGCGTGCCGAACTCGCCGCCGCGCTGGACGCGCTGCTGGGCAACGTCTTCCGGTACACGCCGCAGGGCGCGCCATTGGAGGTCGCGGTATCGCGGCGCGACGGCTACGTGGCGATCCGGGTCGAGGACGGCGGCCCCGGCATCGCCGACCCGGACCGCGCCCTGCGCCGCGGCGAGACCAACCACGGCTCCACGGGCCTCGGTCTCGACATCGTCAAGCGGGTCGCGCACTCCGCGAACGGGGCCGTCAACATCGCGCGCGGACGGATGGGTGGCGCCAGCGTCGTGGTCCTGCTCGCCGATGGGGAGTGGGCCCCGCCCGTGTCGAGCCGGTTCGGGTTCGTGGGGCGGCTGTCGCGGGATCCGGCTGAACGGCGCCGCCGGCGGGCCGAAAGGGGCGCCGACGGCTCCCAAATTGGAAGGTCGGCAAATCTTTCTTAGGTCTCGTTTAAATGGTTGCCGAAGGCCTTGTGGGCGCCGAAGAACCGGATAACGTCTGCGTCGTTCCCACGTGGATGCGCCAGTTGACCCCCCGCCCAGTTCCCACAACAGGTGGCTGGTGCGTCCAGCGGGCGGCGGGGCCGGCCAGGTACGGTTCGGCTCCGCTGCCTGCATAAACACCCTCCGGAGGTCGCCCGTGACGACAGCGCGAGGTCGCGCGGTCCCGGTCCCGGTCCCGGTCCCGTCAGCGTTATCCGAGTTGGGCGGCACTGCCGGCCGCCCAGCTCACCGGGTCAGGTGTCGGCCCGGCGACGCCTGCGAGGCGCCGTGCCGACACCTGATCGCCCGACACCTGATCGCCCGGCACCTGATCGATCAGGACTGCCGGGCCAACTCGGTGGCGCGGACCATGTCGGCCTCGCTCACCACCCCCACGAGGAGATCGTCCTCGACGACCAGGACCAGGCTGCCGCGGGCGACGGCCGGTGCGACCTCGGCCGCCGGCCGGGAAGCCTCAATCACCGGTACGAGGTCGGGCTGCGTGGCGACGTCGGAGAGCGGAGTGCTCTCCCGCGCGTCGGCGGGTACCCGCGCGACGTCGGCCAGCTGCACCACCCCGGCGGGTCGCCCATACCAGTCGCGCAGGGGAAACGCCCGATGATGTGCCCGGGCGGCGACGGTACGGGTGAAGTCGCCCACGGTCTGCTCCGGACGACCCGCAAGGGGGTACGGGTTCATGATCTCCCGGACCGGTACCTTTCCCAGCAGCGCGCGGTACCGGGCACTGGCCTGCTCCGACGTGGCGGCCGAGACGAGGAACCAGCCAACGAGGGCGAGCCACAGTCCGCGGAGTTGGCCAGTGAACAGCACCTGGGCCAGGCCGGCGATGACGAGGATTAGCCCGATTCCGTGCCCAGCACGGGCGGCGGCCAGGCTGGCCCGGTCCCGGTCACCGTGTACCCGCCAGAGGATCGCGCGCAGCACCCGCCCACCGTCCAACGGTGCCCCGGGTAGCAGGTTGAACACGGCGAGCACGCCGTTGATCAACGCCAGCCAGATCAGCGCCGCGGTCAGCACCGCCGGTGCTCCGAGGGCGGACGTAGCGACGACCCCGGCCGCGAATGTCGCACCGGCGAGCACGCTGGTCAGCGGCCCGGAAGCCGCGACGAGCAGATCTGCCCGAGGGTGCGGGGCTTCGTCGGTCAGCTCGGCGACACCGCCGAGCAGCCACAGCGTGACCCGTTGTACCCGGATGCCGAAACCCCGCGCGACGATGGCGTGGGCGAGTTCGTGGGCCAGCAGCGACAGCAGGAAGAGCACCGACGCACCGGCCGCGACGCTCCAGTAGGCCCAGGCCGGCTGGCCGGGGGCGCTGGCGGGCAGCACCGTGGTGGCGAGACCCTGTACGAGCAGGGCCATGATGACCAGGACCGACCAGTGCACCCCCACCGGGATGCCGGCCACCCGTCCCAGCCGTAGCGTCTGCGTCATCGTCACCCCTCCCAGTTAGACGGTCCTCCGTCCGGGTGATCAATTCCAGTGCCGATCGACCCGCCCTAGGGTGTGACCATGAATTCTGCCGCCGGTTTTGGTGCCGCTGGTCTTGGTGCCGCTCGTGTTGGTGCCGCTGTGTTCGATGCCGCCGAGACGATGTCCGTGGACGAGCGCACCGCAGTGCAGACCGAGCGGTTGCGCGCGCTCGTCGATCGGCTGCTGGCCGCCGAGGGTCTACTCGGGCGCCGGCTCCGCGCGGCCGGCGTGGACTCCGCGGCCGGGCTGACCCTTGCCGACCTGCCGCGCCTTCCCCAGACGACCAAGACAGACCTGTGGGAGCACTACCCGCTCGGGATGCTCGCCGTGCCGACGGAGCAGGTGGCCTGCGTGCATGGCTCGTCGGGTACGGGTGGCCGGCCCACGCTCGTCGCGTACACGGCCGCCGACACCGCACTCTGGGCCAACGTCATGGCTCGATCGCTGGTCGGCGCGGGTGCCACCCGGGCGTCGGTGATCCACAACGCGTACGGGTACGGCCTGTTCACCGGTGGGCTCGGAGTGCACCACGGAGCTGGCGCGCTGGGTGCGACCGTGGTGCCGATGTCGGCCGGCATGACACAGCGCCAACTGCGCCTGATTCAGGACCTGCGCCCCGACGTACTCGCGTGTACGCCGTCGTATGCCATCTACCTCGGCGAGGCGTTCGCGGCCGCCGGCGTTTCGCCACAGGAGATCGGCTTGCGCGTGGGGGTCCACGGCGCGGAGCCGTGGACCGACGCGATGCGCGCGCAGATCGAGAGGCTGCTCGGCATCCGGGCGCTCGACATCTACGGCCTGTCCGAGATCATCGGGCCTGGGGTGGCCTGCGAGGCGCTCGACTCCGGCGGGTGGCTCCACGTACAGGAGGACCACTTCTACGTGGAGGCGCTCGATCCGGTCAGCGGCGCGCCGGTGCCCGACGGGCAGCTCGGCGAGCTTGCCTTCACGACCTTCACCAAGGAGGCGTTGCCGCTGCTGCGCTACCGCACCGGCGACCTGGCCCGCCTGATGCGCACACCCGGCCAGGGGTCGCGCACCACGGTACGGATGAGCAAGCTGACCGGGCGGGTCGACGACATGCTCGTCATCCGCGGTGTGAACGTGTATCCGAGCGAGGTCGAACAGGTCGTCCTGGCCGACCCGGCCGTTGCGCCACAGTACCTTCTGGTGGTCGACGCCCGGATGGCCCAGGCGCGGATGGTGGTCTGCGCCGAGGCCGTCACCTCCGAGGTCGCCGCCTCCGACGCCGTTGTGAGTCGGCTCGGCGAGGCGCTGCGGGAGCGGCTGGGGCTGTCCTGCGAGGTCGTACTCGCCGCGCCGGGGCAGCTGCCGCGTACCGAGATCGGCAAGGCGCGCCGCCTGGTCCGCTGGGAGAGCGGGGAGCCCCCGATCCCGGGGTTGCGGTAGACCCTGCTGGGTAAGGGGGCTGAGTGAGCGAAGATCAAAAGAGCGACGATCAGACCCCATCCATCCAGGTTCCCGAGGACGACGACATTCCCGCCGAAGACGCGACCTCGCCCCAGGTCATGTTTGCGCGCGAGCACTCGCAGGCGGAAGGCGACGTGGAAGAGGAGGACGACATCTGACCCCCCGGGTCAGCGCAGTTGACCCACGGCCTCGCTGACGTCATTGGGGGAGTTGAACTGGTCGCGGGGGAGCTGTTCGAGGGTGCGCATGACGTTGTCGTCGGCGCCGCTTTCCCGGGCCCGTTGCAGGAGGGTGCTCTTGTCGGCCGGGTAGTCGATGCCCTTCAGGAACTTCTGCAGCTGCACGGGGTTCACTGTCATGCCGGACAGGTACCCACGCGGGTGGCGCCCATACCTGTCGGTGGCGCGGCGCCTGATCCGCCGGCCACGCCTTCTTGCTCCGCGCTTACTCCGAGCCAAGTCGAGTGATCTGATCCGAAAATCCTCAGCCGGGCCCTTCGGGTGCCGACATGCGGCGGAAGAGGGTGCTTACGGAGAGTGCTCTTTCATGTACATAGAGGAGGGGGCACGTGGGCGTAGACACGGGTGATCCCCGGCTGCCCGTGCTCCCGCCCACCCTCGGCGGCTTCAAGATCCTAGTTCTGCGGATGCACGAGCTGCACATCAAGGGCCGTAACCCGGAGGCGCTACGGGCCGCCGACATCGTCGAACTGATTGGTCAGCTCACCGGCGACGCACCCGCTCAGCGGTTCGCGACCCAGACCCGGATGTACGCGTACATCGGACTGGGCCGCCTGCAGGAAGCCCTGGCGTCCGGAGAGTCCCTGCTACGCCTGCACCGAGCCGACGGAGCCGTCGTCGACGAGGCGAAGACGCTCGCGGACGTCGCCGAGGTCCTGATCCGCATGGGGCGCCTGGACGAGGGGCTGCACGCGGTGGCGCGTGCGAACACGCTGCTGGAGCAGTCCCCGCGTAACCATTTCCGGTACCTGTCGGCGATCTCCTCGCTGGCTGACGCGGCGCGGGCCGCGGAGCTGTACGAACTCGCCGACGCCTCGGCTAGGGTCCAGGTGGACGGCCACCCGCTCGGCAGTCCGGACCGGGAGGCCGGTGAGCTGCAGCGGGCGGAGTTCATGCTGGAGTGGGCGCTGCGACTGGAGCACATCGGTCGCACCGAGGAGGCCGTCGCCCGCTACCTCACCAGTGTCCGGCTGATCCGGCCCTGGGTCGACGTGTACCGCCGCTCCGGCCCCACCGCCGACGCGCCGCTGGCCACGGCGGTGCTCGCGGTCGCGCTGGCCAAGCTGGGCGAGGTCGACGAAGCTGCCGGACTGGCCGAGCCGATGATCGTTGCGACCCGCGAGCGGGGCCAGCACCAGGAGGCCAGGCTGGCGCATCTCGCGTACGGCATCGCACTGCGCGCCCGCGGCGACTACCGCAGTGCCCAACGCGAGTTCGTGGCGGCCGACGAGTTGTCGGCGCACGCCGGGCAGGCGACGCAGCGACTGATCATCCAGTACGAGCTGGGGCTGCTCGCGGTCGCCGAGGACTCCGAGGCGCAGCGGCACGTCCTGTCCGCGCTGCGGGCACAGGCCCAGCACCTGTGGAACCGGCGGTTGGAGCGGATCGCGATGCTGCGCCAGGCCCGCCGCCGGCTGGAGTTGGAGGCGGAGCGGACCCGCGCCGACGAGGTGGCGATGCAGGACCCGCTCACCGGACTGGGTAACCGCCGCTGTTTCGACCAGCAGATGGCTCTCCTCGGTTCGGGCGGGGACCGACGGTCTAACCCGGTCGTACTGCTCCTCGTCGACGTGGACAATTTCAAAGGCATCAACGACACGTACTCGCACGGCGTAGGCGACCGGGTACTGGTCGAGATCGCGCACGTACTGCAGGTGCACTGCCGGCGTGCCGACGTCGCGGTGCGCTTCGGCGGTGACGAGTTCGCGGTGTTCGTACAGGGTGACCTGAACACCGCCGCCCGCATCGGCGAGCGGATCCGGCACACGGTCGCGTCCCACCCATGGAACGAGATCGCCCCGGGAATGCGCGTGACTGTCAGCATGGGTGCGGCCGCACTGCGCGACGCGATGGCGGCGAATCAGCTCTTCGACGCCGCTGACAGGCAGTTGTACGCGGCCAAGCATCGCGGCCGGGACCAGTTGGCCGCGTAACTGGTTCGGCGTGCCGCGCGGATCAACGCAGCACCAGGTTGGCCAGCACGGTCAGGACGACCGAGGCGATGATCGAAAACGCGATCATCAGCAGGCACCCCAGGCCGCCGCCGAGTGGGCGGATCTCCACACCTCCGATACGCACCGGTTATTCGTACCCCTGATTCGTCAGGGCAATCCAGGGGCGTACCCGTATCGACGTTCGCGCGTTGAACATTGGCGAAGACGTATCTGCTACCGGCGACGAGGCGAGGACTGCGACACGTGGACACCGAGCCACTGAGCGTAAGCGCGCGTACCTCGTGTAACGGACGGGTGCTGACCCCTGACGGCACGATCGAAGACCGGTCGTACCAGCTGATCGAGGAGATCGGCAGCGGTGCTTCGGCGACGGTATGGCGGGGACGCGAACGCGCCAGCGGGCGGGAGGTCGCCGTCAAGGTGCTCCACGAGGAGCAGATGGAGCACCCGACGGCGGTGGCGCGGTTCCTTCAGGAACGAGCGATCCTGCTGTCACTGCGCCACGACAACATTGTGCGGGTACGCGATCTGATCGTCACCCGCGACGGCACGCTCGCGCTGGTCATGGACCTCGTACATGGCGGAAACCTGCGCGACTACCTCACCCAGCGGGGCACGCTGCCGACCGCCGAGGCCGCGGCGCTGCTCGCCCAGGTCGCCGACGGGCTGAACGCCGCCCATGTCCGGTCGGTGGTGCATCGCGACCTCAAGCCGGACAACGTGCTGGTGGACCGGGCCCTCGACGGCACCCCCCGAGCACGGCTGACCGACTTCGGTATCGCCCGGGTCCTCGACGCTCCGGGGCTGACGACGTCGGGCATGGTGGTCGGCACTCCCAATTACATGGCTCCCGAACTGATCGAGGGTGGTCTACCAGGGCCCGCCATCGACGTATACGCGTTCGGCATGATGTTCTACGAGTTGCTCGTCGGGCGGCCACCGTACGCCGACCAGTTGCAGAGCACGATCCTGGTGCGGCACCTCCGAGCGGCGCCGCGCAGGCGGGCCGGCATCCCGAAGCAGGCATGGGCATTGATCAAGGCCTGCGTCCAGCGCGACCCCGCCCGGCGCCCTTCGGCGGCGGCCCTGGCGGTCGCGCTGCGCCAGGTCGCGCTCGAGGAGACCGGGGTGGCCGCGCTGCCGAGGCTCGCCGAGGATCTCGGTCGGATCCCGCCCCGGCCGCGGCGCGCGGTCGCGTCCGCCTCACTCGTCGCCCTGGCGGTGGTGACCTCCGCGTTCGCCGGGTTCGGCGGGCGGCACATGCTCGGCGGGTACCTGCAGGTCGAACCGGGACATGCGGCGCCGCGGGCGAGCGCGCCCGCCGTCTCCCCTCCGAGTACCGTCCCGACGGCGAGCCCACAGCCGACGGGTACGCCTTCAGCCGCCGCCGTATCGTCAGCGCCCCCGGCCCCGAGTCGGAGTCGGGCGGGGCTTCCGGATGGAGTCGGCGGCAACGGACCGGTGCAGGTACCGCTACCCGACGTGTTCGGCCCGTGGCGCTGCTCGTCGGGCATCGCGTACTCGGCCGGACAAGGGGCGCTGGTGCGGCCCTGCTCCGCCGCCGGTCCCGCGGTGCGGGTGAAGGGCCTGATGCTCGGGGGGAAGTCCGGCACGAAGGTGGACCTGACGGTGGCGGTACACGACGCCGACACCGACGCAGATGTCGTCACGCCGAATACGTGTGCCGGCCTGTCGCCCACCCCGGCGGCGTTGGAGATGAGCTGCGGGCCGTTCGACGTGCGGCCGCCACGCGGGCACCGGTATGTCGTCGTGGTGAGCTGGAAGTACGCGAGCGTCACGTCCATGCCCGGGGGATCCGTTCGCGGCGACCCGTTCACCTGGTGACCTCGGTGGGTCCCAGCCTGATCACGGAGAGGTTGTGCCGCTCTGGCGACACAACCTCTCCGTGATCATTGGGGTCGGCTACAGCCCTAGATCGGCACACCCCGGCACAGCACCGTCTGGCAGCGCGACGCCGCCCACATCGACGGACTCAGGTTTCCGAGTACCGGTGCGAGGTGTAGCCCGCCACGGACGGTCGCTGGACCGAGCAGCAGAGGGGTACGCCGGGTGGATCCGGGTGGGCCGAACGGGGTCGTCCCCGGGCTGGGTGTCCCCGGCCCCGGCGTGCCGGACCCTGGAGTGCCGGACCCTGGCGTGCCGGACCCTGGCGTGCCGGGTGGTGTTGTGCCTGGCGCGGTTCCGCCGCCTGCGGGATCCGCGTCGTAGCGGAAGGCGTTCGGCATGGTGGCGGACCGCCCGGTCCGGTCGCCGACCGTCACGGACACGGCTGAGCCCGCCGCGCCAGCGGGCGCGATGACCGTGATGACGGACGAGTTGCTGCCCTGCACGTACGTTCCGACTCCGCCGATGTACACCACCGGATAGGTGGGGAAGCCCGAGCCCGTGATCATCACGGCGGTGCCCCCACTGGCGGGTCCGTTACCGGGCGTGATCGACGTGATCGTGATGCCGTTCGCGGTAACCGGCGGCGGCGGTCCGGCCGGCGCGGGCCCCGTACCCGGGGACGGCGGCGTGCCGGTAGGCGGGCTGGTGCTCCCACCCGGTCCCGGTACGGTGCCGGGCCACGGGATGGTGCCGGGCCACGGGATGGTGCCAGGTCCGGGTGCGGTGCCAGGTGCAGGTGCAGGTGCGGTGCCAGGTCCGGGTGCGGTGCCAGGGCGCGGGAAGGTGGTCGTCGGCCATGGGGCCGGGCCGGGCACCGGGCCCGTAGCGGGACCGGTCGCCGGTGGCTGGCCCGGTGAGCCCGGGCCCGGCTGCGGGCCGGTCGCGACCGGGGGTTGCCCGCCAGTCGCCGGGGGAACGTCGCCGCCGGCCGTGGGCGGCGTTGTCGGTGTCGGGTCGGTCGGCGCCGGAGGGGACTCGCCCGGCCTGAGCACCACGAAGAAGATGGCATTCGACCTGCCGTACGCGTATGCCCGGTCGGCGACCGATACCAGGTCCACGACGAGGGCGTACTGGCCGGCGGGCAGCGTCGTGCCGACGGCGACCCGCATCCCGTCACCGGCCAGCGTCGGATCCGCCCCGTCAACGCCGACGGCGGGCCCGAGGAGAACCTGAGCGTTGGCGTCGGTGGTGACGTCGTTGCCGTCGATCGTCACCGGCTGGTCGACCACGGCGTACGTGGTGCCGTCGATGTTGGTGAGCAGCGTCGCCTGCGGCGTGACGGCAACTCCCGCCGGGACTGTTCCGGGCGCTACCTTGACCGTCACGTTGCCGGTGTGCTGGGTGTCGGCGCTGAAGTTGTGGAAGGCTGCCGCTTCAACGGTGACGCCGCTCGCGGCGAGCGCGCGGTCGGCGTTGAGCCGGCCACCGGTGACGGACTTCCCGCGGTACGCGTCGACCGGATCGACGGTGTCCATCAGCCGTTGCCGCACCTCGGCGGGGGACAGTGCCGGATCCGCCGACAGCACCAGTGCCGCGGCGGCGGCCACGTGTGGCGTCGCCATGGAGGTGCCCTGCATCGCCGCGTACCCGCTCTTGTCCACAGTAGACACGATGTAGTGACCGGGCGCGAAGAGATCGACCGAGGTAGCGCCGTAGTTGGAGAAGCTCGCCCGCTGCTCGGCGGCGGTCGACGCGCCGACCGAGATGATGTTGTCCAGCGGCAGGTCGGCCGGCCACAGGGGCGACGCGTCGGTGTTGACACCGTCGTTGCCGGCCGCGGCGACGACCAGGACGCCCTTGCTTCCGGCGTACGCGATCGCGCTCTCCAGATCCTGGACCGCATCCAGGGGGGTGCCCGGACTGGTGCCGAAGCTGGCGTTGATGATCTTCGCGCCGTTGTCGGCGGCGTACCGGACGGCCTTCGCGATGTCGGACATCCACATGGAACCGTTGGCGGTGACCTTCAGGTTCATGATGGTGGCGCCGGGGGCGAGCCCCGCGCTGCCCTGGCCGTTGTTGGGGATCGCGGCGATCGTGCCGGACACGTGCGTGCCGTGGTCGTTGTTGTCGCCCGGGTCGTACGGGGTGTTGTCGTTGTGCACGAAGTCCCAGCCGTTGCAGTCGTCGACGTACCCGTTGTGGTCGTCGTCGATGCCGTTGCCGCAGATCTCGTTCGGGTTGTGCCAGAGCACCGGTAGGTCCGGGTGGTTGGGCTGGACGCCGGAGTCGATGACGGCGACGATGACGCCGGTACCCGTGCCGCGCCGGTTCGCCTCCACCCCCTTGACGTCCGCACCGGGCACCGCGAGGTAGCCGCCGATGTTGCCGCCGTTGTTGTGCAGGGCCCACAGGAGTGAGCGGTAGGTGTCGTCGGCGCCGGTGACCTGCATCAGGACGTCGCTGTGGGTGGGCAGTCCGGTCAGCGCCGCCACCCGGTCGGCCGGTAGTTTGCCGGTGACCCGCCAGGTTGTCGCGTCCACCGGGGAGACGTCCAGCACGCCGGGATCGGCGGCCAGCGCGAGCAGTTGCGCCGGTACGTCCTTGCCGGCGGCACGCACGGCGGCCGGGGTCGGGGCCGGGGCAGAACCGGCGCCGGCCGTCACGTCGACCTTGCTGCCGTCGGTGAGGACGGCCAGGACGCGGCCGTTCTGTCCCCGCTCGAGGCGGTCCACCCGCCCCTGGTACCGGGCGAGTGCGGCGAGGTCGATGCCGGACGACAAGCCGGGAGTACCGGTCGTGGCGGGGACGACCGGCGCTCCGGCCGGCACCTGCACGAGCACGTGCTGGTACCCGTCCAGGGCTGGTTGCGTCGTAGCGAGGGGACGAAGCGGTAACGTATCCGGGTGCGCCAATGCGACTGTGGCGGTCGCGGTCCCGGCCAATACTGCGGTTGCGACAGCACCGACCACGATCCGAGCGCGAAGCCCCAACCTGTTCACCGCGTTCCCCCCGCCATCCGTGGCATTCCTGATGGAGTCAGCACAGCGGGTCGCCGTAGTGGATCGGGTGAGTCTCGGTTGCTGAGCGGTTGCTGTAGATCGAGGTCGTTTCCCAAAACGGGACATGTCCGGTCGATTCGGTCAGCCGGTTTGGGGAGCGTGGTACGCCAGCCTCGCGAGCGGGGCTTTCGCGCTATGCCGGCGGGGCGAGACCCAGGAATCCGGGCAGGTC
Source organism: Dactylosporangium sp. (assembly GCA_025965915.1). Taxonomy (GTDB): domain Bacteria; phylum Actinomycetota; class Actinomycetes; order Mycobacteriales; family Micromonosporaceae; genus Planosporangium. The sequence goes on from JAOPWA010000558.1 coordinate 19,481, forward strand.
GAGCCGGCGGATCTTGCCCGTGCCCGTCCGGGGCAGGTCGCTCACGACGTAGTAGTCCTTGGGGCGCCGCGCCGGGGTGAGGCGCTCCCGGCCGTACCCGTCCAGGTGCTCCGCGCTCGCCGACCCCACGACTGCCGCGCACAGCCGCTGGCCCCACCGTTCGTCGTCGACGCCGAACACGGCCACCTCCTCGACGCCGGGGCACTCCGCGAGTACGAGCTCGACCTCGCGCGGGTAGACGTTGACCCCGCCGGTGATGACCAGGTCGTCACGGCGACCGTCGAGGTAGAGGTACCCGTCGGAGTCCAGCCGACCGACGTCGCCGACGGTGAACTCGTCACCGCGCCAGGCAGCCGCCGTCTTGACCGGGTCACCCCAGTAGCTGAACCGGGCGTGCGCGGGGACCCGGCACCAGATGACGCCGTCGGAGTCGACCCGTAGCGTCCGACCCGGCCGGGCCCGCCCGACACTGCCGGGCCGGGTCGACCATTCGGCCTCCGAGCATGCGGTGAACTGGCCCTCCGTCGAGCCGTAGAACTCGTACACCGAACCCGGCGGGAAGGCGTCCACCACGCGCTGTTTCAGCGGGTACGGGCAGGGCTCGCCGGCGTGGGCGAGCAGCCGGAAGTCAGTGAGCGGCGGCAGGCCGGGCCCGGCGTCCGCGGCGGCGAAGATCCGGCGCAGCTGGGTGGGTACGCAGAAGGCCGTCGTTGGCCGGTGCCGCGCGATCACGTCGAGCATGGCGGACGGGTCGAACCGGCCGGGCAGGATCACCGTCCCGCCCCGCAGCAGCGTGCACATGGCGAACCGCAGCGGCGCCGAGTGGTAGAGCGGAGAGAACACCAGATGACGGTCGTCTCCGGCGAAGTCCCACAACGCGATTTCCTCGTCGAACAGCGCGCGGGCGGCGTCGGAGTCCAGTACGCCCGACCAGACGCCCTTGCGCCGACCGGTGGTACCCGAGGTGTAGTGCATGGGCCTGCCCAGCGGCACCGGCGCGAGGTCGACTTCCCGCCCGGCCAGTAGCCGGCCGAGCGTGGCCTCGTCGTCGACGACCAGGGCCGGCTGGCAGTCGGCGAGCAGTTCCGCCCGCTCGGCCGCCGGCAGCGCCGGATCGAGTACGACCGGGATGATGCCGCGGCGCAGCGACCCGAGGACGGTCGCGAGCAGGCCGGCCGACGGCGCGACCAGCAGCGCCACCCGGTCACCGGTCGCGAGACCGGCCGCGGTGAGCGCGCCGGCCACCCGCCGCTGCATTGCTTCGTTGTCCGGCGCCGTCACGATCGCAACCATCGTCGAAAGGTACCCGCCCCGCCAGGACGGGTTGCGCTCGCTGTCGCCGCCGAGGGTGGTACGCAGGTTTAACGGGTATTGCACCACCTCCGGTACGACAAGAGCACCCACCGGAGGTTGTCATGCGGGTACCAATCGTGGCGGGCCTCGTGGCCGTCGTATGCGCGGCCCTGGCGGCTCCCACCGTGGCTCCCATCGGAGCGGTGGCGGCACCGGTCACCGCCGCTCCGAGCCCCGCTCCCAGCGGCCAGCTCAGCGCCCGGGACAGGGCCTTCCTCACGGCAGCCGGCCACGGCGCCCAGTTCGAGGTCACCAGTGGCAAGCTCGCCGTGGACCGGGCCGCCGACCCGCGGATCCGGGCATTCGGCGACCGGATGGTCCGTGACCACGGCAAGGAGTACCAGCAGTTGCAGGACCTCGACCGCAGCCTCGGGCTGACCCCGCCGGCCGGGCCCGGCACCGAGCAGCAGAAGGTGATAGCCATCTGGTCGAGCTTGCGAGGCGGCCCCTTCGACTGCTCGTACGCGCCGCTGATCTTCGCCGACCACCAGGTTGACCTGCACCTGTACATGGCCATGGCCGGGCACGCCACCGATGCCCGGGTGCGGGCGTTCGCCAAGGCCCAGGTGCCGGTGCTCCGCCAACACCTTCAACTGGCCGACAAGAATCTCACCGGCCTGAACTGTTCGGCGCCACCGAAGGCGCCGTCGGTTACGTCGACATGATGGGCGCCGGCGCGTCGAGGTAGGAGCGCCAGCCGCCGAACCCGCTCACGTCCAGTGCGTCGCGTACGCCGTCCGGCGGGGCCATGTACCCGGTCACCACCGCACCGTCGTCCAGTTCGACCGGCCCGAATCCCAGCGGCGCCGGCGCGGAGTCCAGCAGCGCCCCGACCGCGTGGTGCGACAGTTGCCACACCTCGACCGCGATCCCGCCAGCCGGTCCGTCGCCCGTGCGTACGAGGGCCGGCCGGGGTATCCCGGTGCCCGGCAGCCGGAAGAGCCGGTACCCACCGGCTGTCCGCCCTCGGAACCGCAGCCGGGCGCCCAACTCGAGCAGCCGGGGGTTGAGCGCCAGGCCGGACAGGTGCGCGCCACACACGGCCAGCAGCGTCGACCCCGCGGGTACCGGCGCCAGCCGCTCCGGCTCGCCGCACCAGCGGGCAGCGAGGTCGAGCAGTGGCGCGTCGGCGAAGGCCGGTGCGATGAGCTGCACGCCGAAGGGTAGGCCGTCGTCGCGCTGGCCGGCCGGCACCGCCACGGCACACAGGTCGAGCAGGTTGACGAAGTTCGTGAACGTACCCAGTCGGCTGTTGACGCCCACCGGGTCGGCCGCCACCTCGCTCAGCGTGGGATGCCCCGGCGTCACCGGCAACAGCAGCGCGTCCACGTCCGTCCAGAGTCCCTCGGTCCGTCGGCGTAGCGTCGCCAACCGGTCCATCGCCGTGAACGCCTGAGCGGCGCTCAGGTCGCGGCCGCCCGCGACGATCGACCGTACGGTCGGGTCGACGCCCGGACCGCCGAGCAGGTGGCCGAAGGCTGCCCACCGCTCGGCCACCCACGGGCCCTGGTAGAGCAGTCGGGCCGCCTCCAGGAACCCTTCTATGTCGACGGTGACGACCCGCGCGCCGATCCGGCGGGCGTGGTCGACCGCCCGTTGCCAGGCCCGGTGGTGCGCCGGGTCCAGCCCGGTCAGCTCATCGGGTACCGCGAGTACGCGCATCCGGGCCGCCACGCCTGCTGGCGGGATGGCCGGCAGCGGACGCGACCACGCGTCGTCCGGGTCCGCGCTCACGAGGACGTCGAGCGCGGCGGCAGCCTCGGTGACCGTACGCGTGAACGTGGTGACGCAGTCCAGCGACCGGCACGCCGGAAGCAGGCCGCTGGTCGAGATGAGACCGCGGCTCGCCTTGACCCCCACGATGCCGTTGAACGCGGCCGGTACCCGCCCGGACCCGGCGGTGTCGGTCCCGAGCGCCAGCGGCACGAGACCACTGGCGACCGCCACCGCGCTGCCGGAACTGCTGCCGCCGCTGACGTGAGCCGGGCTGGCGACGCTGTGGCAGGCGCCGTAGGGGCTGCGGGTGCCGACCAGGCCGGTGGCGAACTGGTCCATGTTCGTCTTGCCGACGGGTACCGCGCCGGCGTCGAGCAGCCGCCGCACCGCCGTGGCCGACCGCGTCGCCGGGGGTTCCGCGGCCAGGTCGGGGCAGGCGGCCGTCGTCGGGTACCCGGCTAGGTCGATATTGTCCTTGAGCGCGAACGTCAACCCATGCAGCGGCCCGTCGGCTGCCGGCTCGGTCCAGCGCACCGGCTGGGTCCAGATCGGTTGGTTACCGGTCATCTGGCCACTCCCGTCAATGCCCAGCGCTCGCGCTCGGCGGCGAACGCTTCCTGCCGGCGGCTGGTGAAGCCGGTCAGGTCCTCATCGGTGATAAGGTCGGCCAGGCGCAGGACAGCCGGCCTGGTCTGCAGACCGGCGGCGCCGGACGCGATCTCCGCGCGCAGCGCCGACAACTCCTGCGGGCTGACGGGCTGAAACCGCAGCAGGTCGAACTGGCGCAGCAGCCACGGCGGCTGACCGTCCGGTATGGACGACGGGTGGCGCCACACCGGCACCGTGCGCCCGACGAGCTGGTAGCCGCCGGGCCCTTCCATGCCGTACACGCACAGGTACACGCCGCCGATGCCGACGGCGTTGGCGGGGGTCCAGGTCCGCGGCGGGTCGTACTTCGTCGTCACGAGGCGGTGCCGGGGATCGAGCGGTACGGCCACCGGCGCGCCGAGGTACACGTCGCCGAGGCCGACCACGAGATAGGTGGCGGCCCGCACGACGTCGAACACGTCGGCGCGCTCGTCGAGGCCGTTGACCCGGCGGATGAACTCCACGTTGTCGGGGCACCAGGGCGCGTCCGGGCGTACCCGATCGCCGTAGCGGGCCATCGCCTCGTGCACCGACGGGTCGTCGAACGCGATCGGCATCGTCACCTCGCGTACCGGCAGCTCGACGTCGGTCAGGCCGGGCAGCGAGGCCCAGGCGGTCGCGACCAGTTCGGCGAGGGCGGGCAGGGGCAGCCGGGTGGGGTCCGCCGCGAGCAGCAGCGACCGTACGCCCTCCACGCTCTCGGTCACGCCTGGAACACCGGCATCGGCCAGGGCGCGGGCGAGCAGGTGTACCCGCAGTCGTACGGTCAGGTCCAGTCGCGCCGGCCCGACCTCGACGAGCACATGCTGGTCGCCGGCCCGGCGTACGGTCAGCGCGGGCCGGCCGGAGTCGGCCGGTAGGTCCAGCAACGGTCCCGGCCGCTGCCAGCCCGCTGCAAAGATGGGCGCACCGGACCGCCCAGCCGGCGCCTGCTCGGCCTGTTCGGCCTGTTCGGCCTGCTCGGCCTGCTCTGGCGTTACCGGGACGAGCCGGATCAGGTCGCCCGGCCGGCACTGGGCCAGCTTCCAGCGGTCGGCGCGGATGACGACCGCGGGTACGACGAAGCCGCCCAGACTGGGGCCGTCCGGCCCGACGATGACGGGGGTGCCGCCGGAGATCATGACGGCGCCCACCGGGTACGCGCTGTCGTGGATGTTGCTGGGGTGCAAGCCGGCCTCGCCGCCGTCGGGACGGGCGAACTCCGGGGCGGGCCCGACCAGCCGTACCCCGGTGCGGTCGGACCGGTGGTCCAGGCGCCACACGGTCTCGAAGAGCGCCTCCGCACCGGCTGGCGTCAGGTAGTCAGGCGCCCCGTGCGGGCCGGGGATGACGCGTACCTGCCAGGAATCGGTCAGTGTCGGCAGCGCGGCCGTCACGTCCACGGGCGCCCGGCCGGGCGTGTCGCAGCTGACCACCGTGTCGCAGATGGACAGTGCGTCGCCGGCCCGCAGTGCCCGGCCGTCCAGTCCGCCGAAGCCGCCGAGCAGGAAGGTGGAGCGACTGCCGAGGACGGGCGGTACGTCCAGGCCACCGCGCACCGCGAGGTAGGCCCGCAGGCCAGGACCGCGCACGGGGCCGATGTCGAGGACCTGACCTGCCGTGACGGCTGTCGGCGCACCGGCGACCAGCGGAAGACCATCCAGTGTGGACGCGGTTGCGGCGCCCGTCACGCAGACCATCGCGGGGACGTGGAAGCGTAGCTTCGGCCCGCGCAGTACCGCTTCCAGCCCGGCCGCGCCGGGTACGTTGCCGACGGCGAGGTTGGCGAGGGCGAACGACCGGTCGTCCCAGGCCCCCGACGGTGGCACGCCGACGCCCCACAGCCCGCTGCGCCCGGGCAGATCCTGGATGGTGGTGGCGACACCGGGGGAGAGCACCTCGATCATGACGACCATCCCAGGAGTCGCACCGGCGTCGGGTCGTACCCGTTGCACGGGTTGTTGAGCTGCGGGCAGTTGCTCACGAGGACGAGGATGTCGCGCTCGGCACGTAGTTCGACGTGCTTGCCGGGCGCCGAGAGACCGTCTTCGAAGGTGAGCCCTCCGTCGGGCGTCAGCGGTACGTTCATGAAGAAGTTGATGTTGTGGGTGAGGTCGCGTTTCGACAAGCCCCGGCCCCACGCGGTGATCTGCCGCAGGAAGGTCGTGCGGCAGGAGTCCTGGTGGCGGGTGTGCCCGCCGTAGCGCACCACGTTACTCTCCTTCGCGCAGGCGCCGCCCAGGGTGTCGTGGCGTCCGCAGGTGTCGTCGACGATCGTGGCGAGCACGTCGAGGTCGGTCGACAGCAGCGGCGATCCGGTCGTGAGGTACACCGACCCCTGCGAACGGATCGTGTCCACGGCGCTGTACCGGTTGGCGTAGTCGTGCGCGTCGTAGAGCAGCGTGTCGACGGCCTGGTTACCGCACAGGTCGACGATGCGCAGCCGGGCACCGGCGGGGATCTCACCGATCCAGCCGTCGCCCGGGGCGACTTCGGTGTCCAGGAACGGAGTGTCCACGAACGTGCCGACGAGGACTGATGTCATGGGGCGCTCCTTTCAGCGGCGGCAAGGGCACGGCCCGCCTCGGGCCGCGACGTCCGGCTGGCGTCGTCGTCAGCGGGCCGATCGGCGGGTGACACCGAGGCCCGTACGCCGGCGGGCCGCTGTCTGGTGGACGGGTCGAGCGGGTGAGGTGCGGTAGCGAGGACCACGAGGAGGTCGAGCTCGGCCCGTAGCGTCAACCAGTCGCCGGTGGCGGCGTGGCCGGAGACGAACGCGAAGCCGCCCCGCGCGTCACCGGCAGGGACCACCTTGGTGAACCAGTTGACACAGGCATGCAGGTCACGGCGGCCCAGCCCGTGGGTCGCCAACTCGTCGAGGAGCAGGCTACGGGTCTCCGGGCTGTGGCCGGTGATCGCGTCGTGCCAGTCAAGTGACGAGCCGGTCACCGAGCACATCGCCCGGCCCATATCGGACATCAGCACCATCGGCGTCCGTACGCACGCCGACATCTGCGCTTTGAGCGTGTCCGGGATGTTGAGTCGCTCGAGTGGATCGCGGGCGGCGAACAGCAGCATGGTGACGTTGGCGCCGTCGCCCAGGCACTCCAGGCGCAGTCGCGTGGCGTGGGGGAGTAGCAGTGCCCAGCTCGTCCCGCCGGGGACCTCGTGCGTGTACGGCGTCATTCCGAAACCCCCTCCAGAACCCCCTCCAGCACGGGGGTGGGAAGCGGGAGCACGGTCGTGGCCCTGCGTTGCCGGTCGCGCACCGTGTAGGCGGCGACGCCGATCAGGGCCAGACCGGCCAGGAACAGTTCGGGGAACCAGCGCAGGTACCAGTGCCCGCCTTCGGGGTCGTACACCGCAGCCCGGGGCCAGGCGATGTTCACCGCCATCACCAGGCCGTACGCGACGGCCAGGATGTTGACCGGCAGGCCCCAGCGGCCGAGCCGGAAATGGCCGGCGCCGGATACGGGTTCGCCGGCTGCCATGCCGACTCCGCGACGCGGCCAGCCCTTGAGGCGCTGTATCAGCAGTGGCCCGGTCACCAGCAGATACGCCGAGTAGACGACGACCACCGAGGTGCCGGTGATGGCGGTGAACAGTTGGGCGCGGCCCACGTTGACGAACAGGATCGCTACCGCGAGCGCACCCACGACGACGGCCGGTAGGATCGGCGTACCGGTGCGGTTGTTCACTTTGGACAGCTGGCGGGACCACGGCAGCACGCCGTCGCGCGACATCGAGAAGATCAACCGGGTCGCCGCCGTCTGGATCGCCAGGGTGCACACGACGATCGCGATGGCCACGTCGACCAGGAGCGCCGTGCCGACCCCGGTTCCGAGCCGGGAGGTCAGTACGTAGGGCAGGCCGCCGGTGGCGAGCTGCCCGTCGGTGACGCTCGGCGCCGCCATCAGAGCGCCGAGCAGCAGGAGCGCGCCGCCGAAGCCGGACGCGAGCAGTGCGCGCAGGATCGCCCGTGGCGCCGTACGCCGGGGGGAGCGCGTCTCCTCCGACAGTTCGCCGGCGCTGTCGAAGCCGTACATCACGTATGTCGCCATGAGCGCCGACGCCAGGAAGGCCCAGATGTACGGGCGGTCACCGGATGTTCGCATGACGACGCCCGGTCCCCGCTCGGCGTGCGTGAACAGCAGCGCCACCAGCAGCACGACGCCGATCAGCTCGCAGGTCACGCCGACACTGTTGATCACCGACATCACCTTGACGCCGACGGCGTTGACGATGGTGGTGAGCGCGACCAGGATCGCGCCGAGCAGGACGGCGTTGGTGGCGCCCGACGTGGACGTCAGCGCCGGGTCGCCGCCGACGAGTTGGAAGCCCGACCATACCGCCGGCAGTACGACCTGCAGCGCTATCGCCGCCGCCGAGACGGCGATGATCTGGCCGACCAGCATCGTCCAGCCGGCCAACCAGCCCGTGAACCCGCTCGACAGGCGCCGGGACCACTGGTAGACGCAGCCGGCCAATGGATAGTGCGCGGCCAGCTCGGCGAAGTTCAGCGCGACCAGCAACTGTCCGACGAAGACCAGCGGCCAGGTCCAGAAGAACGCGGGGCCGCCGAACGCGAAGCCGAACGCGAAGAGCTGGAAGACCGTGGTCAGAATTGAGACGAACGAGAAGCCGGACGCGAATGAGGCGTACGCGCCGAGCTTGCGGTGCAGTTGCTGGTCGTAGCCGAAGCCGGCGAGGTCGACGACGTCGTCCTCGTGAGCTACTACGGTGGTGGTCATCGCGGGCTGCCTTTCCCCGGCGCCGCGGCGCCGGGGTCCGGACCACTCGGGGTATGCCGAAAGCACGGCGCGCTCCGGGACCGGGACCCGGCTCTCATCGCCGGATCGACCTGGCCTCCCGGGCTTTTGTCCCGCCGTGGAGCGGGGTCACCGACCCCGCCTGCACCTCTTGGACCAGGCCCGTGCGTGACGTGTGTCGTACTGACACCTGTCGTCACTTCCGGCGGAACCCTAGGTGCGCCCCGCCGGTGTGGCGGGTCACCGGCTACTTCACCGGCCGCTCGTCACCGCGCGGGGTCGTCTTTGTTGCGGGGACGTGAAAGAGTCCTCACACTGATGGCCATTTCGTGGCCGGACGCGGTGCTGCGAGCAAACCGGAGTTTCTGTCAGACAGTCATCGTGATGATGCCGACGAGGCCCAGTAGCGCGAACAGGCACACCGCTACCACGATCAGGTGGTCGGCGACGGTGCTGGTCTGGGCGTTGGTCTCGACCTCGATCGTCGTCATGGTGCTCCTCCTGCTCGTGCCGTGCCGTGCGTGTTCGCGTGAGGAGGGGCAGGGCCGTGCGCGCCTCCCGATCTGTAGGTGGGTTACCCCGCCACGGCGAACGCGACACAACGAGCCGGTGAAATCGGTGCGCGGCGCAGGCCGTGACATAGGGTTCCGGCGTGGAGATCGAGGTACTTCGAGAGGTCACCGACGACGTCGTAGCGGCGTTCGCGCGCCTGCTGCCGCAGTTGTCGGACTCCGTCGGTGCCCTGGACGGGACAGCCCTGAGCCGGGTCCTCGCTTCCGAGACGAACACCGTGCTGATAGCCCTGTCGGCCGGGCGGATCGTCGGCACCCTCACGCTGGTCACCATCCCGACGCTGACCGGGGTGCGCGCCCGTATCGAGGACGTGGTCGTCGACGAGAGCGTACGCGGCCAGGGCGTCGGTGCGGCGTTGACGCAGAGCGCGCTCGGACACGCCCGCGAGGCCGGTGCGGGATCGGTCGAACTGACCTCCCGCGCGTCCCGGGTCGCCGCCAACCGCCTGTACCAGCGACTCGGTTTCCAGCAGCGGGAATCGAACCTGTATCGGTACCCGCTCGGGTGAGCAGGGCGCCCCTCTCCCGTCATAGACGGTAAGAGGGGCGCCCTCCTCAAGAGAACAGCCGGCGCTCAGCCGATGTCGCGCCGCCGCAGCCCCACCAGCCCGGCAGCGGCCAGCGCCACCGCGATACCGGTGAGCCAGAGCAG
>JAOPWA010000576.1 GCA_025965915.1 Dactylosporangium sp.
CGGTCTTCCGCCTGGCGCGCTGACCGACGAGATCCTCGACGCCGCGATCACAGCGGGCGTCGTCGAGGCGGACGACCTCGACTGGAAGTCGGAGCTTCCGCCGGCGAAGGGGCTCCCGCAGACCGACTTCCCTAAGGACATCGCGTCGATGGCGAACAGCGGCGGCGGCATGATCGTGTACGGGGTCGAAGAGGACAAGAAAGCGGCGACCGGCCGCCAGGACACCGGGGACCTGGTCGAGGTCCACGAGCGCGCCCTCCACAGCGCCGCGATCACGGCGATCACACCGCCGGTGTTCGGACTCGAGATCCACTTGCTCGGCACCAACCCACGTGCTGTCGCAGTCATCGTTCCCGCCAGTGTGGATGGCCCGCACCTGATCTACCGTGGCGAGTACTTCGGCGCCCCGATCCGGAACAACGCAGACACCGTGTGGATGAAGGAACGGCAGATCGAGGCCATGTACCGGGCGCGGTTCGACGAACGCCGCCGGGCAACAGAAGAACTGGACGCGCTTTACACCGAGGCCGCGGCGGGTCGCGGCTACACCGACCGCGCCTGGCTGATCGCCGTCGCGCACCCGCGTATACCCGGGGCACTCGTTCGCCCCACGCGCGAAAACGCGCAAGCGATCTTCAAGCAAGCGGAGACGATCACGCTCAGCTACTCGAACCGCAATGCCATACATCCGCTCGAAAACATCAACCGCTTAAGCCCGCGGCCGGGCCTGCGACGGTGGGTCGCACCCAACAACGCGACCGACGCCGGCGCGCTGTGGCGCGAGGCATGGGCGAGTGTGCACCACGATGGCTCAGTCACCCTGGCCGCTGCCGTCGGCGGCCATCGCAGCGGATCCGACAGCAACTTCGAGGGTTGGGAGGTCGAAAGCAGGGCCATCGAGGCCGCTGTCGCGGACTTCACCGCCATTACCCGCGCGACAGCCGCCACACTGAACCACGGGGAGTACGACGTGAGCGTCGGAGTCGAGTGGGCGGGCGAAGAGCCGCTTTGCGTCTTGACGGTGGACGGCATGGGCTTCACCTACAACGGAGTCTCGACGCCACTATCGACGTACACACCAGTGCGGTCGATGATCAACTCGGCGTCGTCTGACGCCGAGTTCCATCGACAGGTGTACGAGCTCGCCCAGGACTGCGTGAACCAGGGCGGGATCACGAACCTGCACGTCGTCACAGTGCCCGAACCAGCCGAGGCGTAGCGGACTGCGACTGCTGACGTGGGCAACGGGTTAGACGCCGCGGTCGGCCGATCGGTTCGTGCACTCCCGACGTCTACGGTCCGGTGCATGACTCCAAACATGAAAAATCGCACGCGCGGCGTCGACGCCGCCGCGTACACGAAGCTCGCCGATACCATCCGTCGGTTCGCCGACGCGGTGGAGTATCTGCTCACGATCGAGTTCGAGTTCCCCTTCTCGCTCGGGAGTGAGGGTCTACGCGACTGCGCGGCGGACACACAGCACTGCGGCACGACAACGAAGGACGCGATGACTCGTCTGGCGATGAGTCAGCTCCGCGCCATAGGCGCGCAATGCGATCTCCATCGTGGGATAGCGGCGGTGCTGCCGGCGCAGAAGGTCTTCTTCTCGCCATACCCCTTGGCGCGGACCGGTGTGGCGACGGCCGCGAAGGCGTGGTACATCCTAAGCGGGGTTACGCGGGAAGAGCGTCTGCAGCGCTACCTGAACGAGGAGCTGGCCGCCCTCTACGGAGCCCCGTGGGACTTCACCAACCCGAATTCGCGCGCCGACATCGCCGCGTTGGCGGACGATTACGTGGCGGTGGCGGCGACGGCCGGGATGCCGGCCGTGCGTAGCAAGAAGGCGAAGGACTGGGTGGCGCCGTACCTCGTCCGCGGCGACCAGGTGGACGCAGACAAGCCGCCGACGGAGACCGCCGTCGTGCGGGAGCTGTTCGCCGCGTCCGGTCTCGGAGCCGATCAGGTGGACCTGCCGTACACGCTGCTCTCGGCGGCTACGCACGGGCGGTTCAGCCAGTCGGGTGTCTCGGAGTCGATTCCCACTGGCCGATCTGTATACGGCGTGGCGAAGGCGGCTCTGCACTCGTCGGCCGACACCTCGGCCAAGGTGACGGTGCTCGCGGCGATCGCAACGCGGACCCATCTCCGAGCGCTGGCGCGGTACGCGCGCGTGCCGGAGGAACTGGTGGAGGATGGCCTGGGCGACTCGCTCGCGGAGTGGTGCGAGACCGGGGGAGTTGAGGTACCTGACTGACCGATGGCACTGCGGGCACCGGAGGTGGGTGTCAGGCCTAGTCCTGCTTCGGCTACACCGAGCGTCGCCGATCCATACCCCACACTCGGCTTCTTGCGCTTGGGTTGTCGGGGCCAGCGTTACCATCGGCCAATGGGGGATGAAGGGGACGACGCTGCCCCGACAGGGGTAGCTCCGACCGAGCTCGGCTCGGCCGTCGAAGAGACCGAGGCGCACACCGCGTGGTCGCTCGACGACGGCGAGGACTGGCCGCCGCAGCGACTGACGCCCGGCCGGATCACCTGGATGGTGGTCGCAGGGAGCGTCGTGATTATCGCGGTCGCCGGCACGGTGGCGTGGATGGTGCTGCACGACAGGTCTGAGCCCCCGGCGGCCGACCCGGCGCCTACTTCTTCGGTGCAGCCGGCGCCGCCGTGGACCACGGTGGCCGCTTCCCCGTCACCGTCAGCGGCCTCGCCGCCTCCCCGCCCCCAGCCGCCCGCACCTGTCACGCTGCCCATGGACCCCTACGGGCAGGTGCACATGCGAACCGTCTCCGGCCAGACCGTCTGCGCGATGACCGCTGGCGACGTTCAGTGCAACGTGCACTTCACCAACAGGCTCGGGCCGATCTACAACGGGATGCCCGTCTCCGGCGTCGGCGTCAACTCACGCGGTGCCTGGCAATGGCTATACGGCGACCCCGGGGACCCGGACTACGTGACCATGGCCTACGGAACGGTCTACCACGCCATGGGCTGGATCATCACCCCGACCAGCCAGGGCACGACATTCATGTACGACGCGACCGGGCACGGGATGACGATAAGCGTCGACGGCTTCTCGACGTTCTGACAAGAGCCGCACCGTCGACGACATCGACCGCGAGCTCGAGCTACCTGGAGGCCACCGCTGACCAGCCCAGCACCGATCGAGGACGGCAACCTGCCGTGTACGCTGCGCAAGATCGGCGAGGCGATCTCCTCGCTGATCGACCCGAAACCGTTGACTGTGCACCGCGACGACTCGCTGTGTGCAGCTCGTCGAGGCCGTCGCCGGCGAGAAGCACCGCACCGGCATCTTCCCGTTGGTCGCGGGGTTCGAGCCGCGCCCGCCCCACGAGTTAATCGCCTGCGTCGTTGACGTGGATCTCAAACATCACACGCGCAATCTTAATCCGTCCTCAAAGCGCATGGTGTAGAAGCGTTCTCGATAATGAAGACCTTGGTGGAAAATGCCCGCGACGTTCAGCGTGGCGGCCTCTAACGGCTGCGCATTCGTCACGCCCGGCGAAATCCAGCCATCTACCAATACCCATCCATGGACCTCGGCGGCGC
>JAOPWA010000062.1 GCA_025965915.1 Dactylosporangium sp.
GCCGGCAACAGCACGACGTCAACCGTGCGGTTCTACGTCACGACGTCGTTCCGTGACATGGCCAACCTGATCGACCGCTTTGAGGCCTCCGGCCGGCTGTCCCGCTCGACGTCCAAGTCGTTGCAGGGCCAACTGACGGCGGTGCGGCTCAAGGAGGCCACGGGCAAGGACAAGGAGGCCGTCAAGCTCCTGGAGGAGTTCAAGAAGACGGTCGACAAGAAGGTCACGGACACGGAGGTCCATGACGTTCTGGTCCGCGACGCCGACGCGATGATCGTCCGCCTCGGCGGAACTCCTTCCGGCGGTAAGCCGGCGCACATGTCGGACGGGACGGTCGGCAGCTACGGCCGCAAGGACGGCGACGCGAAGTCCGTCAGTCGCAGGTAGTCCGACATCCGCTGCGGGGGCGGGGCCGCCCCGCCCCCGCAGCCGGAGGAGGGAGGCTTCCCAACCTCGATTGCGCCGTTCGCCCCAGGGCGGCACGAGCCGCTTCATTCAAAGGCAAAAGGAGAGTCATGAAGACACCGACAAGAGTCCTAGCTGTGCTGGCACTCGCTGCCGGTCTGATCGCACCCGCGGTCTCGGCCAGCGCGGAAACGTCGTCATACCGCGTCCTGGTCTTCTCGAAGACGACCGGCTTCCGTCACGATTCCATTCCCAATGGCATCGCCGCCATTCAAAAACTCGGCCAGGACAACGGGTTCGCCGTTGACGCGACCGAGGACGACACGCAGTTCACCGACGCGAATCTCGCGAAGTACAACGCCGTCATCTTCCTGTCGACCACCGGTGACCCGGTCACGACGCCGGACGAAAAGGCTGCCTTCCAGCGCTACATCGAGGCCGGAGGCGGCTACCTCGGCGTTCACGCCGCCGCGGACAGCGGCTACAACTGGGCCTGGTACGGGGGCCTCGTCGGCGCCTACTTCCGCGACCACCCGCCCATCCAGCAGGCCCTGGTCCGCGTCGCAGGACACGGTACGGCGGCCACCCGGGACCTGCCGACCAAGTGGGCGCGCACGGACGAGTGGTACAACTTCCGGACCAATCCGCGCAGCGCGGTGCGGGTCCTCGCCACGATGGACGAGTCGACGTACAACCCGGTGGGCTACACCGGCGGCTCGATGGGATCGGACCACCCGATCGCATGGTGCCACCGGTACGACGGGGGTCGTGCGGTCTACACGGCGTTGGGTCACACCAAGGCGTCGTTCACCGAGGCGCTCTACCTGCAACACCTGCTCGGCGCCATCAAGATGGCCGCCGGTCAGGCCAAGTTCAACTGCGACCCGGACGACTGACCAGTGCGGTGGCCGGGGACCCTCCCGCGGATGCCCCGGCCACCTCCCAGCGACAAAGGAGCGTCCCCATGTCGAACTCCCGTACACGGCCTCCGCGGTCGGCGCGTCCCCCGCTTCGGGTCGGCGACGCACGGCCGCGGCGCTCGATCGCGGTCGCGGCACTCTTCACGTTCTTCGCCACCGCGCTGCTCGCCGGTGGGGCCGGCTACGCCGCCGGACGGCCCGACCCCGTCCAGGCAGAGGTGCACAAGCTGCAGGCGCAGGATGCGGCGCGGGACAAGGCCCAGACCCAGGAGTTGACCGCAACCGCACGGGACCTGCAGGCCAAGCTCCTCCCGGTGCTCGACCAGATGGCCGCTGCTCTCCCGGTCGACCCGCAGGCGACGCCCAAGCCCGCCACGGCAACCCAGGTTTCGTCCTGGCGCGCGGTGACAGGCGCGGCTGTCCAACGGTTCGAACACCCTCCGTCCGGCGGAACCGAGGTCAACATCGCCCGCTCCGGGTTGGCGAACGCCGTCCGCGCGCTCGACGCGGCAGTGCGCACGTACGAGACATCGTTAGCTGCCGCGCCCCCCACCCAGGCGCAGTTGGTCACGCTCGCGGCGGAGGAACGGAATGTCGCCATCGCCACCTGGTCGACCGGCGCGACCGAGCTTGACGTGGTCAACATCAACGAGGGCTTCGGCCACGCGCACGTGTTCCTGCCCGCCGCACCGGGAACCGGCGCCCTGACCGCCGACGACGCGCCCGAAGGGCACCACGACTGATGCGTGCCATCGCGATCCTGCTGGGGCGCGCGGTGACCCTCGCTGCCATCCTGCTCGGTGCGGTCCTCGATCCGAGCCCAGCTCTTGCCCACGGCGGCCTCGTCCAGCTGGGCGTAGGGCCTGACGGTGCCGGGGGACTGAACGTGTTCGCGGCCTATGTCGAGGACGGTCACCCGGCGCGCGGTCTGGCGCTGACCGCGACGGCCATCGACGGCAGCGCCCGCCTGGGCCCGTTGGCGCTCCGACCGGCGGGCGAGGGGGAGGGCTTCTACCTCCTGGGCACCGGCGCCCTGCCTGCCGGCCATTGGGCGGTCACCGTGACGGGAGGCCCGGGTCAACAGGTACGTCCGGCAACCACCAGCGTCCACGTGGAGGCGCACCCGGGCGGAGCCTCGCCGTCCGTCGTGGCACCGGCGAGCACCTTCCATCCGAAGAGCGCCCAGGAGGACGCGAGCGGCGCAGGCCATTCCTCGGCGCTTGCTCTCGTCGCCGGCGGCCTCGCGACCCTGACACTTCTGGGTGCGGTAAGCCTCCTCATCGCGCGTAGGCGCGGCTCTGTCCACAGCGCAGGCAAGGCACCAAAAGACGCTCCACGTTCCGGCCAACTGATCGGCAGGTCTGGATGAACTCATCAAAGTACGTCCGTCGACGGACTCGACTGGGTGACGTACGGGGTCCGGCGCGCTGGGCAGCCGTCGTGGGGCTCGCGTGCGTCGTGGCCGTGCTCGCGATCCTGCCGTCGACGGCCGCGGCCGCGGCCGGAACGAAGGCGCTCACCGTCACGCTGAGCAGCGACGGAGCGGTCATCGCGGCAGCCACGGACGCCTCCGGCGCGCCCGTGAGCGGCCTGTCGCTGACGATGCTCGCACGGTCGGAGGCCGGGTCGATCGTCGGTCCTCGACCCTTCGCCGCGGAGGCGCAGCATCCAGGCCACTACGCCACCGGGCCGTCGGCGCTGCCCAGGGGCAGTTGGGTGGTCACCGTTTCCGACGGCGGCCAGATACGGACCACGACCGTTCTCGCGTCGTCCGGTCCGGCGCAGATCGCGAAACCGAACCCCCGCCACCCGAGCCCGACGAGCACGACGGCGGGCAACCTCGCTGCCGGGGATTCGCCGCAATCGCACACGCTCCTTGCCGTCGCCGTGATCGTGTTCGGCCTCGCTGTAGTCGCCGCTGTCGTCGTTGCGAACCGCTCGCGCTCCGGCCCTCGGCGTGCTACGCGCAGCGGCCGGTCCCGACGCTGAGCTCCTTCGGTGGCGGCGCGCTTAAGGTAGTCGACGTGACAGACGTCTTTGATCCCGCCCGGTTCACTGCCCTTGGCCGCCTCACCTCCCTTGCCCTGAGCCCGGACGGGTCGCGTCTGGTCGCGGTGCGTCAGGAGCCGGATGTGAAGAGGGCGAAGTATGTCTCAGCGCTCTGGCAGGTCGACCCGGCAGGCGTTCGGGAGGCGATCCGGCTGACCCGGTCGGAAAAGGGCGAGAGTCAGCCCGCGTTCCGCCCAGACGGGACGCTGATGTTCGTGTCCGGGCGTCCGGAGCCGGGCAGTGACGACGATGAGGCAGCGCTGTGGGAGCTGCCCATGGTGGGTGAGGCGAGGGTCGTGGCGCGGACGCCCGGCGGGCTGTCGTCGCCGGTCGTCGCGCGGGAGGCCGGCACCGTGCTGGTCAGCGGCAGCAGGCTGCCGGGCTCGGCGAACGCGGATGCCGACCGCGAGGCGCGCCAGGACCGCAACGACCGCAAGCTCAACCACATCCTGCATGACGGGTTCCCGATCCGGCACTGGGACCGCGAGCTCGACGACGCGTGGCCGCGCCTGTTCGCGCTGGACGACGACGGTCCGCGCGACCTCACCGCGGACAGCCGCCAGGAGTTGCTCAACGCCACGGTGTCGCTGAGCGCGGATGGGCGTACCGCCGCCACCACGTGGCGTACGCGTCGGCGCGGGGGACAGGTGGGGCACTCGCTGGCGCTGCTCGACGTGGCCTCCGGCGACGTGCGGCTGCTCGCCGCGGACCCCGAGCACGAGTACGGAACGCCTTCGATCTCACCGGACGGGCGTTACGTCGCCGCCGTGCGCGAGACAGCGAGCGACTTCGACACCCCGGTGGCGTACGCGCTGGTCGTGTTCGCAGTCGGCGCGGACGCCGCTCCGGTCGAGGTGCCGATCGGGGACGTCCATCCCGGCCAGCTCGTCTGGTCGGGCGACGGTGCGACGCTGATGGTCTCGGGTGATCTGCACGGACGTGGTGCCGTGCTCGCCGTCGACGCCGGCACGTGGACCGTACGCACCGTCGCCGACGACGCGGTCTACCTCAGCGTCTGCGTCGACCACGCCGGCGACGCGATCTACGCGCTGCGCACCACCATCGCCCGGCCGCCGTACCCGGTCCGGTTGGGCGCCGACGGGACGGTTACCGAGTTGCCGTCGCCCGACCCGGCGCCGGAGCTCCCCGGCACCCTCACCGAGGTGGAGGCCACCGCCCCGGACGGTCAGACGGTGCGCGGCTGGCTGTGCCTGCCGCACGACGCGTCGGCGCAGGACCCCGCTTCGACCGGTCCGGCCCACGGGGCTTCGCCTGGTGGCCCAGACCGGTCGCCGGTGCAGGTGTGGATCCACGGCGGGCCGTTCTCGTCGTGGAACTCGTGGAGTTGGCGCTGGTGCCCGTGGGTGGCCGTCGCGCGCGGGTACGCGGTGCTGTTGCCCGACCCGGCGCTGTCCACCGGGTACGGCCCCGACTGGTTCGCCCGTGCGTGGCCGCACCGCGCGGCGCAGGTGTGGGCCGATGTCGAGGCGGTGCTCGATGCCGTGTTGAAGCGTCCCGAACTCGACGCCGACCGCACCGCCTGCCTGGGCGGGTCGTTCGGGGGCTATATGACCAACTGGGTGGCCGGGCACACCGACCGCTTCGACGCGATCGTCACGCACGCCGGCCTGTGGGCGCTGGACCAGCAGCACACCACCACCGATGCCGCGTACTGGAAGAGCGGCTTGTTCGGCACCCCGGGCGAGCACCCCGACTGGTACGCCCAGAACTCGCCGAACAACTTCGTCGACACGATCACCACGCCGATGTTGGTGGTACACGGCAACCGCGACTATCGCGTACCGGTCAGCGAGGCGCTCCGGCTCTGGTGGGACCTGGTCAGCCGCTTCGACGGCGAGCCCGACCAGCTACCGCACCGGTTCCTGCAGTTCACCGGCGAGAACCACTGGATTCTTTCGCCGGGCAACGCCCAGACCTGGTACGAGAGCGTGCTCAGCTTCGTCGACGATCACGTACGCCGGATCTGATTGGTGAGTCAACCAGAGGCAGGGGCGGTCGGGACCGCTGCGACGCTTTGCGGTTACTGGAGTTGTGGCAGGAGTCTACGGCGGGCGAGGGCTGCTGTGGTCTCGGCGGCGAGGGCGGCGATGAAGGCGGTGATCGCGAGGAGGACGACCCAGGCCCAGATCTTGTACCCGGGGGGTTTGCCGTAGTTGATCCAGTGCAGGGCGAAGGTGGCGACGGCGGCGTAGGGGAAGGCGAATGACCAGAACGCGGCGGTGAAGGCCAGGTGCCGGTACACGGGGATGAGCCGGAGCTGGACGACGACCGTGAAGACGGTGAAGCCGCCAAGAGCCAGGGCGATGGCGTCGACCTTGCCGTGGGTGATGGCCAGGTAGGCGAGGCCGGCGATGGCGGGTGGCGCGACCTCGATGGCCATGGTGGGGATCAGCGGCCGTGGCAGCGGTGGGCGCAACAGTAGCCGGGCCCAGATTATCGAGCCGATGAGCAGCCACGACAGAACGCCGAGGCCCATGAACGCGTGGGCGATGCCCGTCCAGCCGGCGAGGGCGGCGCCGATGGAGGCGATGAGTCCTCCGG
>JAOPWA010000672.1 GCA_025965915.1 Dactylosporangium sp.
CTTGAGGTAGACCTCGTCGACGCTGCCGTAGGACGCGAGAGTCGGATCGAGATTGAGCGCGGTGGCGGCAGCACCGACAACACCCGCTCTGCGTTGATCCCCCCGGAGTAGACAGGGCTTCAACTTAAGAAACGACGCACTAGCCTCGTAGGGACTGTCCCATCAGAATTTCGCCTCCTACGCGATAGCGTCACGCAATGGACGCGGCGTGAAGCACAGCTCCCGCTCGATCCGCGCGCCGATCGGCGGGATTCGCAGCGACATGACTTCGTCCAGGCTCACGTAGCCCAGCTCGGGCGTGCCGAGGCCGAGGTCGCACCAGCCAAAGGCGATCCGCTGGTGCGGGTCGTACTCGGTGATCAGCCATGTGCACGGGCCGCCGAACCACTTTACGAACGCCGTCACGTCGTGGCCCTCGCCGTCCTGTGCGAAGAGCGGCGGGATCCGCAGCTGCAGCCAGGCCGGCATCAGGTCTAGGGCGTCACCGGCGTCATCACAGGTCGGCCAGTCGACGTACCGTCCCTGTGGGGCTCGTAAAGCCGGTTCGGCTACGCTGCCTGCGAATATTCGTTGATCAATCCGCCCAGGATCGGTCGCCGGTGGACCCGGGCGGTGACCAGGTCAACGACGTGCGGTGGCGGATTTGGTGGCCGTTGCCCCAATGAACGGTGCGGCCGGTGATCGTTGTAATGGCGGGTGTACTCGGCAAGTACCGCCCCCAGATGACGCTCGCCGACGATGAGCATCCGATCGGTGCACTCCCGGCGTACGGTGCCCACCCAGCGCTCGGCGAACGCATTCGCCCGGGGTGCCTGCGGCGGAGTCTTGATCACGTCGATGCCTTCCGCGGTGAACACCGCGTCGAAGACCGCCGCAAATTTGGTGTCGCGATCGCGTAGCAGAAACCGCAGCCCGGTTACCCGCTCGTCGAGGTCCATCAGCAGGTTGCGTGCCTGCTGCGCCACCCAGGCACCGGTCGGATGGGTGGTCACCCCGATGACGTGGACCTGGCGGGTGGCGAGTTCCACGAAGAACAGCACGTAGATCCGCTTGAGCAACACGGTGTCGACGGTGAAGAAATCACAGGCCAGGATCGTGTACGCCTGGGTAGAGAGGAACTGCTTCCAGGTCGGCCCGGACCGCCGTGGTGCCGGGTCGATCCCGGCCCGGTTGAGAATCTTCCACACCGTGCTGGCCGCCACCTGATGTCCGAGGCCGACCAGCTCACCCTGGATCCGTCGATGCCCCCATAAGGGGTTCTCCGCCGCGAGTCGCAGTACCAGGTCACGGACCTGCTTGGCCAGCGGTGGCCGGCCGGGTCGTGCGTGCGGGTACGTCCAATGTCGGGCGAGCAGCTCACGATGCCAACGAATAAGCGTCGCCGGAGTGACGAAGAACGTCGACCAGCGCGGGCGGGGCAGCAGCCGTGACAATGCCGCCAGCACTACCCGGTCAGCCGGTTGGAGATCGGGGCGGCGCACCTGGCGGCGCAGCACGGCCACCTGATGGCGGAGTACCAGGATCTCGACATCTTTGGCGCCGCCGTCGCGGGCGAGCTGGGTCAACATTTGCAGGATCTGGCGTAGGAGGAGGTACACCAGCGAGGTGGTCATGGCCACGAGCATGCCGGTTGCACCGAGCTCAAGCTCGCACAGAACCGCACTTCAGACGGCCGAACCGAGTATTCGAGCCCCACAGGGTGACCGGCGCGATCTGCGTGCACCACGCCCGCGGGTCGACCTGGCCGTGCCACTGCGGCAGGAAGAACAGCCAGAACTCCACATCGCTGTGGGCGTCGGCCTCACCGCTTGCGAAGGAGCCGTACATCAGTGCGGCGTCCAGCCGCTCGTCGGTGTGGCAGACCTCGCGGACGCCGGCGATCAACCGCTGCTGGATCAGCACCGCGTCAACTTACTCCACAGAAGACAGCGACCCACCGAAATACGGTTACTCCCTGTGCCTGCAAGAACTTTCAGCCTCGTGTCCGCCCATCCGGAATTTCCCGTGTCCGCTAGCAGGCACGACCCAGTAGTACCCGACGAACCAGTACGCGTTGCCGGAGCGCGCCCTACGTGGAGTTCTGTTGGGTTTGTTCCGCGCGGTCTGCTGGTCTACTGCCAGTGTGGGTGCCACATGGACGCCTGAGGGCAAGGCGCCAGGCCGGACTCTGGCGCCGCTCGCCAACACCATCGCCGATGGCTAGGTTCGAGGAATGCCAACCGGACGTATGGAGGCGTTCAGCGACGGTGTTATCGCGATCCTGATCACTGTCATGGTGCTCGAGCTGCGTATCCCGCATGGCACCACTTGGTCGGCTCTCGTTGGCTCGGCTCCCGTGTTGCTGACGTACGTGCTGAGCTTCGTCTATCTGGGCATCTACTGGAACAACCACCACCACATGCTCATGGCGACCGACCGCGTAAGCGGGCTCGTGCTCTGGGCTAACCTGCACCTACTGTTCTGGCTGTCGCTCATCCCGTTCACGACGGGATGGCTGGGCGAAAACAACTTCGCTGCGACGCCCGCGGCCGCCTACGGCATCGTCTTGCTGGCGGCGTCGTTGGCCTACTTCGCGCTGCAGAGCGCCATCATCCGTGAGCAGGGCAGAACGTCAACGCTCGCGATCGCGATCGGCCGCGACTTCAAGGGGAAGGTATCGCCCATGCTCTATGCGCTTGGGATCGGGCTTGCTGCCGTCAACCGCTGGCTTTCGCTGGCCATCTACGTCGCGGTCGCGCTCATGTGGCTGGTGCCGGACCGCCGGGTCGAGCGGACGCTTACCGCTATCTCGCGACGGTGACCCGGCGTATCGTGCGAGCCTTGACGTTCGGCCCCGTCATGCAGCTGCTCAGCTTGTTTTTAAACCTTTTTGGAGTGTTCAGGGCTGCCTGTCTGGTTGTTATGTCGCAGGAGTTCGGTGACGCGACACCGAGGCGGCGCGGCGGTTCTTCCAGCGAGTGTTGACCACGTTGAAGGCGTGGCCGACCGAGGTGGTCACCGACGCCGCGGCGATCTATCCGGCGGTGCTCGATGAGCTGATCCCGCAGGCGTGGCACCACGTCGAGCAGTACGCCATCAACCCGATGGAAGCCGATCACGGTCGGCTCGAACACCGACTGAGACCGATGCGCGGGTTACAGACCGATCGGGCCGCACGGGTGATCATCGCCGGACACGCCTTCATCCAGAACCTGCGCTGCGGACACTACGAACTCGGACTCGACGCCGTGCCGAAGCTGCGAGTCGCCGCGGCGTTCATCGAACTCGTCCAAGCGATCTGACCGCAGGCTGGTCCGCGGTCCAGCCTGTCCGCCGATTCGGTAATGCAACGGCGCCCTCGACATCGACGGCGAACGTTGTATGACAGCCGAACGATTGCCAGTCGGATGACGTGCGCTGGAGTGTTTCAGCTCTGCTCAGGTGACGCGCGGCGCGTAGCGAGATGGCTGCAAGCCATCCTCGTCCTGCACCACGGTCGAAGCCAACCGTCGCTCACGATGAAAATGGCTCAATTATCCTTCGGGTTTGCGTCGACTCTCGACTCCTCGTGTCTCGGCGTGAGGAGCAGTGCAGGACAAAAAGTCCGACCAGGATGGATCACTTGACTACCACGATGATGAATTCCAGGTTTATCTAACAGTCGAACCCGCCGGCGCCGTTTGAAGTCGGGATCGACCTCATCGCCTAACCCAAAAGATCTTTCGCCCGTCGACGTCGCTGACCAGAAAACATCCCGACGCTAACCCGTAGCCAGAGCGGGGAGGGGAAATATCATGCGGTTGCGTTCTCGTCAGCTGCTGTCGCGGTTGATGCCGGTCGCGATGCTGAGCGTGTCGGTGGCGATCATTCCGGAGACGGCGGCTGCTGCGCCGGCTCCCAGCACGTATACGAGGCCCGGGGACTACACCTACGTCGTACCCGCCGGGGTTACCGCTCTCACGGTCACGGTCAGCGGTGCCCAGGGTGGTCGAGGTGGAACCGTCCGCGGTCAGGTCGCGAGGGCGGACGGCGGCGGTGGGGCGGAGATCACCGCGACGGCGGCGGTGCGCCCTGGTGTGTCGATGGTGGTCACGGTCGGCGGACGAGGCGGAGACGGCGACCTCCAAGCGGCCGGGGCGGCCGGGTCCCCCGACGGCGGGGCCGGCGGCAAAGGTGGTGCCTCTGGCGGCGGCGGTGGCGGCGGGTCTTCCTCGGTCTCCTTCTGCGCCGAAGCAGGCTGTTCCCCAAGTCGGACCGGGCTCGACAGAGTCGGCTCCTGGACGGTCAAGGCGGGCGGCGGGGGCGGGGGCGGCGGAACCTCGGTGGACCCGCAACTCCTGAAATCGACGCTGCTGCCCGGTGGCAACGGAGGCGCCGCAGGCGGGTGGGGTGCCGGTGCCGCGGGAGCCGGCACCTGCGCCATGACCAAGGTGGCCGTTCCGTACAACCGGGGCGCGGGTACCTACCCGGCAATCGCACCGGCCAACCGTGGCGGCTTCGGCATCGACTACGGCGATCACGTGGGAGGCGGCGGCGCCGGCGGAGCCGGCTCCGCCAATGGTGCTCCTGCGGGCACCGGCGGGGGCGGGGCGGGCGCGCAGCTGGTGAGCCGGCCACCGTACGACGCCACCGGCGCACCGCCCGGTGGCGTGAAGCCCGACCTCTTATCGGCGTCGGGAGGACCGGGCTGCGGCGATCAGGCCAGTGCCGCGAAAGGCGTCACAGGTGGCGGCGACGGCTCGTTCGGTCTCGGTGGTAGCGGCGGCGGCGGTGGCGGCGGCTGGGCCCCTGGCGGCGGGGGCAGCGGCGGTGGAGGCCCCACCGCAGCCGGCGGTGGAGGAGGCGGCGGCAGTAGTTACGCGCCCGCTGTCGGCGCCCGGGGCACGGCGATCTGCGGCGGTTGTCACAGCGGCGACGGTTCGGTCACCATCACCCCCTTCGACGGCCCAGCCAGTCCGGGCGCCACCAGAATGACGATGTGGGTCATCGCGGACCCAACGCCGGAGATCTACTCGCCCTACCTCAACACTCAGAACGTGTCCGTCACAGCCGTACTGCGCGATGACGCCGATCTAGGCGCGACCGGCACCATCAGGTTCTTCGTCAACGGCACGCTATACGACACGGAAGAGGTACGAGCAGGCAGAAACGTTGCGCAGTGCGTGACGCAGGCGGTGTGGAAGATGTGCAACGCGTTGCCGGTGGGCTGGGACACGATCACAGCGGTCTACAGCGGGGACGCGACTCATCCGCCCGGCTCGGCATCGATCCTGCATGAGGTCGATCCCGCACCGACCGCGCTGACCACGACCGTTGCGCCCGGCACAGTAGTCGAAGGAACGCCGGCTCCCTCATCACCGGTCACCTTCACCGCCACCCTGAAAGGGACCCGCACACCGTTACTCAACCAGAGCGACATGTCCCCGGTGCTGTTCGTCAGCCGGGGGTCGGGCTGTGACCCAGGTTTCTGTGGAAATGACACCGTCCACCCCGGAGACGACGGCGTCTACGCCCGCGTAGTCCCGACGTTCAACGCCGGCAGCCAGGCCTGGGTGGCGACCTGGACCGCCCCGAATGGATTCTTAGACGACATCAGGGCGATCTGGCCCGGCTTGCACCAGAACTTCGCGGGCTCCGAAGCGCCCTGGGCCGAACCTAACTACGTTATGAGCCTCACTCAGGTCACCTGTAGCCCCACCATCGTCTTCGACCGCCGGTCGAGCACCTGTACCGCTACTGAGTATGAGAGCCGGGACCGCGCGTACTTCCGGCCCGACCCCACCTTCCCTCCGGGAACGCCACCTGATGGCACCATTTCCTGGTCGTCCAGCGGCAGCGGTAACTTCTCCGCCAGCACCTGCACTCTCAAAACGATCGACCCAGACCCTCAGCCGAGCGCGTCGGCCTGCTCGGTCACCTACACACCCGGGCCCCAGACCGGCGGCGTGTCTATCGCCGCCAAATTCAACCCGGCGGCCGACTCGCGACTCCAAGCCACCAGCGGGAACACCACTTACAGCATCACCACCGGCCAACCCGCGCCCACCTATCTCATCGCGCAGGCGGACACCGCTGGCTTCGCGGTCGACGTCTACGGCGCCGGCACGGCCAACGGCACCCCGATCGTCACTTATCCCGTGAACAACAACGCCAACCAGCACTGGAAATTCATCCCATCGACGAACGACTTTGGCTGGTACCACCTCGTCGACTCCAACAGCGGAAAATGTATGGACGTCACCGGCGCATCCACGGCGAGGGGCACGAATATAGAGCTGTACTCGTGTGATCCCAGCTTCCCAGACCAACCCAATCAACTCTGGCGACTCAGCCTGGTCCCGCGTGGAGCCGGATCCACGGGTCGCGGCGGCTGGGTCCTAGTCAGCAAGAACTCGGGTCAGGTGCTCACTCGCACCACATCCGCCGCCGGGTCGCACTTCATCCAGTGGCCGCAATCGCCTGACATACCCGGACAGCTGTTCGACTTCATGACCCCACCCACCGCCCGCTGATCCCGAGCCGCACTCCGAAAGGGACCAACCGAGGCCGAAGCCCACCAGACCGACTGCCGGCTTCGACGGATCGACTGCGCCAGCCCGGGGGCACCGTTGCGTTGTGGAACCGGCGGACGTGTTGAACCCGCACCGGGTCCGCGGTCAGATCGCTTGGGCGAGTTCGGCAAACGCAGCGGCGACCCGCGTTGCTGCCGGGGGCGTCGACGGCGAGTTCATCGTGCCCGCGCGGCAGGTTCTGTATGAAGGCGTGCCCGGCGATGATCACCTGTGCTGTCTCGTCCGTTCGTAGTCCGCGCATCGGTCTCAGCCGGTGTTTCAGTCGACGGTGATCAGCCTCGATCGGATTATTGGCGGCGCCGTTGCGTTGTGGAACCGGCGGACGTGTTGAACCTGCACCGGGTCGGCGGTCAGATCGCGTGGGCGAGTTCGGTGAACGCTGCGGCGACCCGCGTTGTCGGCAGGGCGTCAACGGCGAGTTCATAGTGGCCGCGTCGGAGGTTCTGTATGAAGGCGTGCCCGGCGATGATCACGTGTGCTGTCTGGTCCGTTCGTAGTCCGCGCATCGGTCTCAGCCGGTGTTTCAGCTGGCTGTGATCAGCCTCGATCGGATTATTGGCGTACTGCTCGACGTGATTCCAGGCGGAAGGATTGAGCTCGTCGAGCACGCCGGGGTAGACCGCGGCGGCGTCGGTAACCACCTCACTGGGCTTGACTTTCAGCGTGGACAGCGCCCGGCGGAAGAACCTCCTGGCCGCGTCGGCGTCGCGGCGGGCCGAGACGAGCACGTCGATGACCTGCCCGTACTGGTCGACCGCCCGGTAGACGTACCGCCAGACTCCATTCACCTTGACATACGTCTCGTCGACGAACCACCTGTCGCCCGGTGAATGGCGGCAGAACCGGGCAGCGTCGGCCAGTCAAGGGGTGAACCGCTGTACCCACCGGTAGACGGAGACGTGGTCGACCTCGATGCCACGTTCGACCAGCAGTTCTTCCACGTCGCGGTAGGACAGATTGAACCGCAGGTACCAGCGCACCGCGACGACGATCACGTCGGGCGGGAACCGGAACCCGGCGAACCCCGACGTCGGCGGCAACCAGGGGCGAGGACGGGTCGACAACTTCACAGCCCAAGTCTGCCTCGATCTTGCCAACGCTCAACGCAACGGACCCCCTGCCATCGGGTATGTCCGGCCGGCCTTGCGGGTCCGGGAAAAGCGCGCCGAGCTTGGCTTGCCGTAGGTGTGCCCGACCCGGAATCACGCTAGTTATCGACCGGGGTGAACACGTGCGCCGACCGACCGGGTGCACCCGAGCGGCGACGCGCTTCGTGCCGGTGCGCGTACAAGCGAGGCGGACGCCGCCGATCGTGTCGGCAAGTGCAGGGGCCTGAACCACTCAACCCCGCGCGTCAACCAAACCGGGGGCAGTCCCAACCCGTGCGCGGTCGAGTGAGCGATCCCACGTTGTACTCCGGATGTGTCCGGCCCCCCGCCAGGTCATACAGGGCCACAACCATAAATACTCGTTAAATCTGTTGCATGCCGTTTCGGCTCTGCGTTGAGCAGGTCGAGGGGTATTTCGCTGGCCATGGTCGCGCGTCGCGTCCCCGAAGATCTGATGTCGAGCAGGAAGGCAGCTCATGCGGTTCCTCACTTCACGCCGAACCGGGCGGGCCGGAGGCACGGCCCTGTCGGCATTCATGCTGGCCGTCATGGTTGCGCCGGCTTCGGCAGACGCAACCACCGCGGTCGGAGCCGTCGGCGCGAGCAGTGTCGGGGGGTTCTCCTACGGGCAGATGCAGAGCGCCGCGGTCGACGCTTCCGGCTGCGGCACGAACCAGGCCGGCGAGCCGTCGCTGCACGTCTCCCGAGGCAACCTGGTCGAACTCGGCTCGGAGGACGGGCTCGGCGGCGGAAGCCAGCTGTGGCGCGCCCCGCAGTTGGGTGGCAGCACCGCGGCGACCGGCTGCGCCCTTGTGTACGGCGGGCAACCGAACGCGGTGTCAGGCGTCGGCGCCTCGGGCGGGGACATCGACACCGCCTTCGCCTCGGCCAAGGGCGCCAACGGCACCTACCGACTCTACGTGGCCAGCCTGAACCTCGGTTCGATCAATGTCGCCACCTCGGTCGACGATGGCAAGACGTTCACCCAGACCCCGGTACAGGCCGGGGTGCCGGTGGACGACCGCGAATGGATTGCCGCCTACGGCGCGGACACCTCCCTGCTGAGCTACCACGACATCACCACCAATAACATCGACGTACTGCGCTCGGATAACGGCGGCGCGCTGTACACCCAGACGTCGACGGCGATTCCGGCGACGGACTACAAGGTGAGCAACAACCAGCTGGGCAACCTGGTCATCGACCACCGCAACGCCTCCCCGACACCGGGCGGCTTCTGGGCCTACCAGTCGTTCGTCGCCCCGTCCAAGGACCCCGGCGCGACCTCGACCAGCGCCACCTATGACGAGGCGTTCCTCGCAGTCTCCAGCGACGGTGGACACACCTGGACCGACCGCCCGATCCCGTGCACCACCGCGTTCGGAAGCAGCGGCCTAAACCACCAGTTCCCCAACGTGTCCGTCGCGCCCAACGGAACGCTGTTATACACGGTGTCCAACGACAATGCGGTCTACGTCGCCGAGTCCGGCGACCACGGCAGCACCTGGACCTGCTCCGGTCGGATCAGCGTCACCACCCGTGCGGTTGAGCCGTGGATCGTCGCCACCAGCGCGGGCGAGGACCTGGTCTACTACGGCACCAACGGCACCGGCCCGAGCGCGGTCTGGAGCGTGTACTTCGCACAGAACACCAAGCAGACCGTGAGCGGCTGGAAGACCAAGCAGCTCATGGCCGTACACCAGGGCGACACCTGCGAGGGCGGGGTGAGCTGCACCGGCGGACGCCAACTGCTCGACGACTTCGCCGTCGACACCGACCGGTCCGGGTGGGCCCACATCGCCTACTCGCACGACAGTCCTGACCTCGGCGGGGCCGGCAGCTACACCGGCTACGCCGTCCAGCAATCCGGCACCCCGGTCGGGTACCCGAACTCGTAATCCGCGGGTTCGCGGTTCGAGTCCCTGGTGGCGCACCGCAGCAATCCGGCTCCGACCTGGCGTTTCTCGTCAGGTCGGAGCCGGACTCGCCGCCGATGGCTGGGACCGCGGCGCCGCCCACCGCGGTTACACCAGCAGGCTCCACCACCTCGAGCCGGGTATCGGCCGCGTGGAGCACCCAGCCGGACAGGCCGGACCCAGTCGTCGCTGGCCTCTTCGCATTGCCCCCTACCTCTGTCCCGCGTGCCTGGCCTGCAAACAGGCGGGGTACGCACTGTAAGGAGACCGGATGATGTTATCGCTGAGACGAAAGTGGATCCGATCGTTGGCGACCGCGACCGCGACCGCGACCGCCGTCGCGACTGCGAGCGCGGCGCTGCTCGTGCCGAACGCGCAAGCCACGCAGGCGGCCACAAGCCAGTGTTCGTGGATGGACACGTCCAAGTCCGCCGACGAGCGGGCCAGCGAGCTGATCGCCGCCATGACGCTGGACCAGAAGATCGCCGAGCTG
>JAOPWA010000680.1 GCA_025965915.1 Dactylosporangium sp.
CCGCCGCCCGCGACGTTCCCCGGCCGCCGTTGGTACCCCTCTGCTTCTTCCCGCCGACGACTCTCCCTCAGGTGTCGGCGACCGATACAAGGAGGACATCTTGTCCGACCGTGTAACCCCACGCGGGTTGAGCCGGCGGGCCCTGCTGGCCGGCACCGCCGGTGCCGCGGGCTGGGCGATGCTGCCCGCCGGCAGTTCCGTCGGCTCAGCGCCGCAGGCCCGGACCGCGGCAGTCGCCGCCGTCCCGAACCCGACCACCGAGGTCCACCTCGCGGGCACCGACGGGTGGGTGTCGATGCCGGCCGGCGCACCGCCGATCCCCACGTTCTGGCCCGATCCGCTCGCGCCGGCGGGCTCCAACCTGTACGTCTTCGGTTTCCGCGACGTCACCGGCATGACGCCCGACCAGGTCACCGCCCAGCGCGGTAAGGCTCAGATCTCCGCGCCGATGCTGACGTTCGACCAGGAAACCGATATCAAGATCCAGCTGACGAACCTGGGGCTGTCGCAGCGGCCCGACCTCGTCGACGGCCACACCATCCACTGGCACGGCTTCCAGAACGCCATCCCGCTCTTCGACGGCGTGCCTGAACTGTCCATCGCGGTGCCGATCGGGCGGGACTTCACGTACTTCTTCCGGCCGCTCGACCCGGGCACGTACATGTACCTCTGCCACTTCGAGGACGTCGAGCACGTGCAGATGGGCATGACCGGCATGCTGTTCGTGCGGCCGGTCCAGAACAACGGCACCGTGGACCTGCCCAAGGGCAAGTACGCCTACAACTGTGGCGACGGCTCGACCCGTTACGACCGCGAGTTCGCGTTCATGATGACCGAGATCTGGGCCGAGGCGCACTACCGGGATGCCCACATCCAGGTCACCGACTGGACCGATTACAGGCCCTCGTTCTTCGCGCTCAACGGCCGGGCGTACCCGGACACCCTCGCCCCGAATGGGGACCCGATGACGGCACCGGTCGACCCGCGCCTGCGCTACCAGCCGATCTCGTCGCTGGTCACCTGCAACAGCGGTGAGCGGGTACTGCTCCGGCTGGCCAACCTGGGCTACAAGAACCACTCGGTGACCATCGACGGCATCGACCTGACGGTGGTGGGCAAGGACGCGAGCCTGCTGCGCGGCCGGGACGGCACCCCGCACTACGCCGTCACCAACACCGTCGAGATCGGACCGGGGGAGAGCCGCGACATCATCTTCACCGCGCCGGCAGCCGGCACGTACCTGCTCTACGACCGTGACTACGCCTCGCTGAGCAACAGCGGCGGTGGCGGCTACGGCGGACAGATGACCGAGATCCGGGTGTCCCCGGCAGGGACACTCGCCCCACAGTCGGGTGCGAACGCATGAGGAGTCTGAAGATGCCATCCCTCAACCGCGCCCGGCTGCGGCGCGTGGCGCCGGCCGCGCTGGTCGCGGCGACCGTCGGTGTGCTGGTCATCCCGGCGCCGCAGAGTTCGGCGGCCACCCCGGCCGACGGCCTGGAGTGCCGGACCTCGTTGAGCAACAGCTTCTCGCTCACCGCGAGCGGCGGCTACATCTCCACCCCGGACGGCAACTCCATCTACATGTGGAGCTACGGCGACAGCGGGGGATCGTTCCAGTTGCCCGGGCCGACGCTGTGTGTCGAGTCGGGCGCGAAGGTTGCCGTCGTACTGCACAACTCGTTGCCGGAGCCGACCTCGATCACCTTCCCGGGCCAGTCACAGGTCCTCGCGAACGGCCAGCCGGCCCAGCCGGAGACCGACGCGAGCGGCAACCTCACGTCGATGACGACGACGGCCGGTGCGAGTAACGGCTCGGTCACCTACACGTTCACCGCCGGCTCTCCCGGCACGTACCTGTACCAGTCCGGTACCGATGTGCAGAAGCAGCAGCAGATGGGCCTGTTCGGCGCCCTGATCGTCCGCCCGAAGGGCCACCCCGACCAGGAGAACGACCGGCCCGACTCGGCGTTCGATCCGGCGCACGAGTACCTGTACATGCTCAGCGAGGTCGACCCGGACGCCCACCTCGCGGTGGAGCGCAAGCGGGCCTTCAACTGGAACAACTACACCCCGCGCTACTTCATGATCAACGGCCGGAGCATGCCGGACACGATCTCGGGCAACCACGCGGCCTGGCTGCCCAACCAGCCGTACGGCGCCCTGATCCACATCAGGCCCTATGACGCGGCGACCAATCCGAAGGCCGCACTCATCCGGTACCTCAACGTCGGCACGACCAGCTACCCGTTCCACCCACACGGAAGTGACGAGCAACTCATCGCGCGAGACGGGCACCCCGCGCAGTCTCCGACCACGCAGGACCTGTCGTACTCGAACTTCCTCATCGACGTGGTGCCGGGTCAGACCGTCGACACGCTGATGACCTGGAAGGACGCCGAGCACTGGGACCCGCAGAGCAACCCGATCCCGGTGCAGCTGCCGCAACTGCAGGACCAGATCGTCGGCCCAGGAACGGAGACCTGGTTCAGCGAGAGCCCCTACCTGGGGCAGACCGGCAGCCAGCTACCGCCGGGCGTGGTCCAGAACAACCAGTGCGGCGAGTACTACCACGTGGCCCACAGCCACGCCCTCCAGCAGTCCACCAACTACGGCGCGAGCTTCGGCGGAATGATGACGCTCATCCGCATCGATCCGCCTGCCGGCTGCCCCGCTCAGTGACCGGAAGGGATTCCATGACGATGAACCTCCCAGTTGCGTTGCGTGGCACGGCGTTCGCCGCCGTCGCGACGCTCGCACTGGCCACGCCGGCGGCGGCCGCGTTCGCCGCTCCATCGGCCGAACATGCGCCCGTGCGGGCCGCGGCGCCAGCGGTCCACGCTGCGCCGCAGGTCACGGTGCCAGCGGTCCACGCTGCGTTACCGGCGGCCCTGCCCACGACGCCCGCGGGGAAGCCGCAGGGGGCGCTGCAGCAGACCGGATGCACCATCACGGGCACCAACGCCGTGTGTGACCTGTGGGCCAAGTCGGGTTCGGTCGTGCTCCCCGGTGCGGCCGGCCCGGTCACGATCTGGGGCTTCGCGTCCACGCCGGACGCACCGGCGACCGCGCCCGGGCCCGTACTCGTCGTCGACCAGGGCGACAGCGTGACCGTTACCGTCCACAACGGACTACAAGCGCAGAACCTGTCGTTGGCGCTGCCGACGATGTCCGGGCTCGTACCGGACACGACCGGTGCGGCTCCGGGGGGCGCGGCGACCTACACGTTCACCGCGGGCCGCCCCGGCACGTACCTGTACGAGGCCGGGCACACCGCCAATGGTGGCCGCCAGGCCGCGATGGGCCTCGTCGGAGCGATGGTGGTCAGGCCATCGGGGGTTGGCCTCCCGCAGAGCGCCTACGGCGACGTGGCCTCCGGCTACGACGACGAGGCGGTGATGGTGCTGACCGAGGTCGACCCGGCCTTGAACAACAGCGCCGACCCGCTCGCGTTCGACCTGCGCAACTTCGCACCCAGGTACCGCCTGATCAACGGCAAGGCGTTCCCGGAGAGCGACCCGGTCGCCACCGACGTCGGCCGAAAAGTCCTGCTGCGCTACGTCAACGCGGGCCTCACGGCACACCCTATGACGACGCTCGGTGTGGACCAGTTGGTGGTCGGCCAGGACTCGCGGCCTACCGCGTACCCGGAAGGCGCGGTGACCCTGCCGCTGGCCCCGGGCAACACCGTGGACGCCGTGGTCAACCTGCCCGCCGGGCAGGACGGGCGCCGGTTCATGGTGTACGAGGCCGGCGGCCAACTCGACAACGCCGGCCAGAAGTACGGCACGGCGACGGCGGGCGTCAGTCCGCAGCAGGCCTTCGGCGGGATGATGACCTACCTGGACACCAATCCGCTGGTGGTCAGCGGTGACCACGTCGGCCCGGTCGCCACGCGGGTGGTCGCGTCGCCGGATCCGGCCTCCGCGCTCGCCCCGGTCACGGTGACCGCGGACTTCACCGACGCCCCGAACGGCGGCTCCGCCATCGACATGGCCGAGGTCGTCATCGACGACCTCGGGGTCGCCGAGGGCACCGGTACGCCGTTCGTATCCCCGTCGTTCGGCGCCCCCGCGGTGACCGGCGCGACGGCCACCATCTCCCCAGTGGACCTGCAGAAGTTGACGCAGGGCCGGCACACGCTGTGGGTACGCGCCCACGACATCGCCGGTAACTGGGGCGTGGTCAACTCCACGACGGTGAACCTCGCGGTCACCGGGGCCGCGACCACCGGCCTGAGCGTCACGCCGAACCCGACCGCGGGCCTGACCGACCTGACCGTCAGCGCCACCGGCGACGACAGCGCGGTCGGCGGCACCGTCACCGCGGCCGAGTGCTTCATCGACTCGGCCGGGGCGAACGGCACGGGACAGGCGCTCACCCTCAGCCAGACCGGGGCGAAGATCGTCGCCGGGACCGGCACCATCCCGGCGGCCACGGTGGCGTCGCTCGCCGAGGGAACCCACCCGATCCTGGTACACAGCCAGGATTCCCTGGGACTGTGGGGGCCGACGGTGCAGGTCGACCTGGTGGTGGACCGCACCGGCCCGACGCTGCTCAACGGTGCGGTACTGCCCGCGGTCACCAACGGCACCAGCGGCTCCCCGTCCGACCCGACCAGCCTGCGGGTCAACGCGTCGTTCACCGACGTCGTCGCCGGCGGAGTCAACTCGGCGATCGCCGGGGCCGAAGGCTTCATCGACACGGCCGGTGTGAACGGCACCGGGTACACGTTCATGTCGCTGGACGGTACGTTCAACTCCACCACGGAGGACACGTACGGTCTCGTGCCGCTCAGTGAGTTGACGCGGCTCGGCGACGGGCCGCACCAGATGCTGGTGCACGCCCGGGACGCGGCCGGCAACTGGGGTCCGCTCACGACCCTGGCGTTCACGATCGACCGGACCGCACCGACGGTGTCCGCACTCGCCGGTACCCAACTCGCGGCCGGCGTGGTCGCTCTGACCGCGAACGTGGCGGACAACATGAGCGGCGTCGTGGCGGCCGAGTGGTACGAGGGCGCCGACCCCGGTGTGGGCTTCGCGAAGCCGGTGACCGTGACGGGGACAGGGCCGACGACGGCGGGTCTTTCGGTCAAGGTGTCGGGTCTGTCGACCGGCAACCACACCTTCTGGGTGCGGGCCAAGGACGCGGCCGGCAACTGGGGCAAGGCGGTCGCCACGACGGTGGCGGTCAACCCCGGGGCGTTCATCTTCGCGGACAACTTCGACACCGGTAACGCCAACGCCTGGTCGCAGCGCGTCGGCACGGTGCAGGTCGGCCCGTCGGCGGCGTTCAGCAACTCGCCGGCCCTGACCGTCACCGGGCGCACCCCGACGTATGTGGTGGACAACGGCCCGATCGCCGAGAAGAGCCTGCACACGCAGTTCGGGTTCGCCGCGGACACGTACAGCACCAACGGAACTG
>JAOPWA010000006.1 GCA_025965915.1 Dactylosporangium sp.
GGTCCTCATGGTCCTCGGGGTTTCCGGTTGCGGCGGCGCCGGGACCCGCGCGCGGTTCATCGCGTCCAGCACACCCGTCCCCACCCGCCCGCCCGCGGGTGCTGCCGGCGGCGCCTGCTACCTGCTGGAGTACGAGGCCGTCGAGCAGATCGTCGGGACCTCATTCGACGTGGCGGCGGCCGGCGCCACCGGCGACACGTTCACCTGCGTACTGCAGACGAACAGTGGTAGCTACCCCGACCTGACCCTCGCGGTGACGGCCGTCAACGTCGACGCCGCAGCATTCATGTCGACCGTGTCGCCCAAGAGATCGGCCGCGGTCACCGCGCTCGGCAAGGCCGGGTACTCCGCCGTGCTGTCGCCGGGCGCGGGAGCGGGGCAGGGCGTGGAGATCGGCTGGCTGTCAGGTAACAATCAGCTTCTCGTACTGCGCTACCGCTGCGCGCCGGCCGCCACGAGCGGCGATGTCGACGCGGTGACCCCTAAGCTCGTCGAGCTGGCGAAGAAGATCGACAAGAACAGCGTGTGAAGACGGTGAGCCGGGAATTCAGCGCCTAAGCCACCGCGACGAAAGCGTCTAAGCCACCGCGACGAACACGCGCGAGGCGACCTCGCGTGGGATGCGGATCTTCTCATCGCCACGGTCCACGCGCACCGCGTCGCGCTCCTGCGCCACCGTGACGTGCGCGCCGGGGTCGATTCCTGCGGCGTGAAGTTGGCGCAGCACGCCCGCGTCGGTCTGCACGCTCTCACAGATGCGACTGACTACGACGCGTCCGGCCAGGCCGGGGAAGGCGAGGTTTCGCTCGGTCTCGCCGGCCGCGGTGCTCACCGTCGTTCCGTCGAACTCCCCGAGCCCGGGGATCGGGTTGCCGTAGGGGGAGCGGGTGGGCCGCCCGAGCAGTTCGTAGACGCGCTGCTCGACCGACTCGCTCATGACGTGCTCCCAGCGGCAGGCCTCCTCGTGGGCCTCCTCGTAGGGCATGCCGATGACGTTGACCAGCAGAAGTTCGGCGAGGCGGTGCTTGCGCATGACGGCGACGGCGTAGCCGCGCCCCGCCTGTGTGAGAACGAGGTGCCGGTCGCCTTCCACGCTGAGTAGGCCGTCGCGCTCCATCCGCGAGACGGTCTGACTGACCGTCGGGCCGCTCTGGTGCAGGCGCTCCGCGATGCGGGCACGCAGCGGCACGACGCCTTCCTCCTCGAGCTCGAGGATTGTGCGCAGGTACATCTCCGTGGTGTCGACCAGGTCGTTCAAAACGCGTCCTCCTGATCGTCGATGTTACCCGCTGGGTAAGACAAACTTGGCCCATGGCCAACCGGCAGCACCTCGTCGACATCGCCGGACTTGTCGGCGAGCTGACCCGTACCGACCCGCCGACCGTACTGGATGTCCGTTGGACGCTCACCGGCGGCGGCCGTGTCGCCTACGATGCGGGCCACCTGCCCGGGGCGGTCTTCCCGGGTGCCCGCAACCAGCCGGCCCTGTACGTGGGTTCGTGGAGCGAATGGATCACCGACCCGTCGCGGCCGGTCGCGATGGGAGAGGAACAGGCGTCACCATGACCGACACGATGATCGTGTGGAACGAGGCACTGCTCGGCTACGACATGGGCGAACACCCCCTCAACCCGGTACGCGTCGAGCTGACCATGGCCCTCGCCCGCGAACTGGGCGTCCTCGACCGTCCGGGGGTACGCGTCGAAGCGCCGAAGCCGGCCGACGACGCCGCGCTGCTGCGCGTGCACACCCCGCAGTACCTCGACGCGATCCGCACGGCCACGACCAGGGTGCACCACCACGGCCTCAACACCCCCGACAACCCGGTCTTCCCGCACATGCACGACGCGAGCGCCCTCGTCGCCGGCGCGACCCTGCGCGCTGCCGAGGCGGTGTGGCGTGGCGAGACCAGGAGAGCCGTCAGCATCTCGGGCGGCCTGCACCACGCGATGCCCGACCGGGCCTCCGGCTTCTGCGTCTACAACGACCCGGCCGTCGCGATCGCCCGCCTGCTCGACCTGGGCGCCGAGCGGATCGGGTACGTCGACGTCGACGTGCACCACGGCGACGGCGTACAGGAGATCTTCTACGACGATCCGCGCGTCATGACGATCAGCCTGCACGAGACGCCGCTCGCCCTGTTCCCCGGCACCGGCTTCCCGACCGAGACCGGCGGGCCGGGTGCGGAGGGCACCGCGATCAACATCGCACTTCCCCCGGGTACGGCTGACGCCGGCTGGCTGCGCGCGTTCCACGCGGTCGTGCCCAGCGCGCTGCGTACCTTCCGGCCCCAGGTGCTGGTCACGCAGTGCGGCGCCGACGGGCACCGGCTGGATCCGCTGGCCGACCTGCGGTTGACCGTGGACGGGCAGCGCGCCACCTACCTCGCGCTGCGCGATCTCGCCGACGAACTGTGCGGCGGCCGCTGGGTAGCCATGGGCGGGGGAGGGTACGCGCTGGTCGAGGCCGTCCCACGGGCCTGGACGCACCTGCTGGCGGTGGTCACCGGCGAGCCACTGGATCCCACGCTCGCCACGCCGGAGAGCTGGCGGGCACTCGCCGCCGACCGGTGCCCGGACCGCCGCTGCCCCGACGCCATGACCGACGGGGGCGACCCGGCCTACCACCCCTGGTCACCGGGGTTCGACGCGCCCGACGCCATCGACCGGACGATCCTCGCCACCCGCCGAGCGGTGTTCCCGCTACTCGGCCTTGACCCGGCCGATCCGAGGGACTGACCCGGTGGGCAACGAAAGAGGCACC
The DNA here is from genome assembly GCA_025965915.1 of Dactylosporangium sp. Classification (GTDB taxonomy): domain Bacteria; phylum Actinomycetota; class Actinomycetes; order Mycobacteriales; family Micromonosporaceae; genus Planosporangium. The sequence goes on from JAOPWA010000006.1 coordinate 2,764, forward strand.
AGGGCGGCGGACATCATCCTCGCCGACGGATCGACCGCCAGCGTTCGCCAGATGCAGCCGGAAGACGGGCCGGCCGTGGTCGCGCTGCACTCGCGCTTCTCCGAGCGCACCCGCTACCTGCGCTACTTCTCTCCGTACCCGCGGATATCGCCCAGTCAGCTGGAGCACTTCGTCAACGTCGACCACCACGACCGGGAGGCGTTCGTGGTCGAGTTGGGCGACGAGTTGATCGCGGTCGGCCGCTACGACCGGCTCGGTGCCGGCGCGACCGAGGCCGAGGTGGCGTTCGTGGTCGAGGATGCCCACCAGGGGCGCGGTCTGGGCTCGGTACTGCTGGAGCACCTGGCCGCGGCCGCGCGCGAGGAGGACATCAGCCGGTTCGTCGCCGAAGTCCTGCCGATGAACTCGACGATGCTGCGGGTCTTCGCCGACGCCGGGTACTCGGTCGAGCGCGAGTACGACGACGGGGTGGTCCACCTGTCCTTCCCGATCGCGCCGACGCCCGAGTCGCTGAAGGTGCAGTGGCGGCGTGAACAGCGCTCCGAGGCAGCGTCGATCGCCCGGCTGCTCAGCCCACGGGCGGTAGCCGTCTACGGTGCGTCGTCGCGCGGCGTCGGCGTCGGGGCGGCCCTGCTGCGGCACCTGCGCGCCGGGGGGTTCACCGGCGAGATCGTGCCCGTACACCCGGCGGCGTCGACCGTGGACGGCCTGACCGCCTATCCAACGCTTTCCGCCGCTCCCGGACCGGTCGACCTCGCCGTGGTCGCCGTGCCGGCTGAAGGCGTACCCGAGGTCGTCGCGGACTGCGCAACGGCTGGCGTACATGGCCTGGTGGTGGTGTCCGCCGGCTTCGCGGAGGCCGGCCTGGAGGGTGCTGATGAGCAGGCCAGGCTGCTGCGCTCGGTGCGCAGCAATGGCATGCGCCTGGTCGGCCCCAACTGCCTGGGCATCGCCAACACCGGGGTACGCCTCAACGCCACCCTCGCACCGTTGCTGCCCCGCGCCGGCCGGGTCGGCTTCTTCAGCCAATCCGCCGCGCTGGGCACCGCGCTGCTCGGCGAGGCCGACCGGCGCGGGCTGGGACTGTCCAGCTTCGTATCCGCCGGCAACCGCGCCGACGTCTCCGGCAACGACCTGCTCCAGTACTGGCGCGACGACACCGGCACCGACGTGGTGCTGCTGTACCTGGAGACGTTCGGCAACCCGCGCAAGTTCGCCCGGATCGCACGGGAGCTGGCCCGGCACAAGCCCGTCGTCGCCGTCGCCAGCGCGGTACGCCCGCCGGCGCTCCAAGCGGTCGCGCCCGGGCCGGATGCGCGCGGAGTGTCGGCGCTGTTCGCCAGCGCCGGCGTGATCCGGGTCGACACCGTCGCTGAACTGTTCGACGTCGGACTCCTGCTGGCCGACCAGCCGCTGCCCACCGGCCAACGGATCGGCCTCGTCACCAACGCCGCCGCCCTCGGCGCCCTCGCCGGGGGCACCGCGCCGGCGTTCTCGCTGGAGTTCGCCCCGGGGTACCCGCACGACGTCGGCCCGATGGCGGACGCGGCGACGATCCAGCAGGCGGTGAGCGACGCCCTCGACAATCCGCGGGTGGACGCGTTGATCGTCGCCTACGCCCCGGCCCTGGCCGAGGAGTGGGACGCCGCCGCAGTCGTCGCCGGCGGGGTCCACGAGGCGGCCGCCAGCAGCGACAAGCCGGTACTGGCGGTGTTTCCCCCCGACCCGGCGTGGGTGTCGCCGCGCGGTGGGCCGGGTGCGGTGCCGACCTACCTCACCGTCGAGGAGGCGGTACGGGCCCTCGGACGCGCCGCGGCGTACGCGAGGTGGCGACGCGAACCACCCGGCGTCGTGCCGGAGTTGGCGGACGTGGAGACCGGCCGGGCGCGACTGATCGTGGCCGAGCTCGCCGCCGCGGCGAAAGGGCAGCTCGGAGACCTGGGCGAGGCGGACGAACTGCTGTCCTGCTACGGCATCGACGTGGTGCCGAGCCGGGCCTGCGCCGGTCCGGCCGAGGCGGTGGCGGCGGTGGCCGCCGAGATCGGGTT
>JAOPWA010000031.1 GCA_025965915.1 Dactylosporangium sp.
CGCCGGTCAGTACGGTGCCCGGCCCGATTAGCGTGGTGGCGACCGGTGTCGGCGTGGCGGCTGGCGGCGGCACGGCGACTGGGGCCGGGATGAATGGTGGGTGTGCCCAGCTACCGGCGCCCTGCGCCGAGCTTCCACCGCTACCAGCCCCGGGGTCGTCGGCCGGGAAATCCGTACGACTCTCGGACGTGATCGGAGGCCGGTACTCCGGCGGCGGCGTCAGCTTCGCGCTGCTCTGGAACACCGTCGTGTCGGCCTTGTACATCTGCTTGGCGGCCTCGGCCTTCAACTGCTCTTTCCAGTTGTCGGGCGTGTCGGCGAATGGGTGCCAGCCGAAGACGTTCAGTGAGCTGTCTTCTTCGTGCTGGTTCTTCTGCCACTGCTCGTGCAGCTTGCCGATCTCGGCCTTCGCCGTGATGAGCGCGCCGTTGATGCCGGTCAGTCCGTCGTAGGTGGCCACCGCGGCATCGCCCGTGGCCTTCATCGACGCGAGCATGTTGTCGACGTAGTTCAGGAACGCTGCCGCCGCGGGGCTGCTCGCGGCCGACCACTTCGCGGCCAGGTCGTCGCGGCAGCGCTGCAGTTCGGCCATGTGGGTGGAGAGCAGCTCGTAGGTCATCCGCCAGGCCGAGGTGTGCTGGCTCGTCTTCAGCGGATCCTCGTTCTGCAGCATCGTCCACAGCGTCGGGACGTCGTAGGCCGCCCAGTTGGTGCACCAGCCGCCGTACTGCCCGTCATTGGAGGTCGTCATTCGGCCCGCACCGCCCCGCCGTGGTGCGGTTGCGGCTGGGCGGCCGTCCGCGCGGTGAGGATGGCCTGCCCCAGAATCTGCTCCACGTCCTGCGCGTTCGCGTGTGCCAGCGAGTCGGCGTCGGAGTACTTGGCGGCTGCTGCCGTCATCGCGGTAACCAGAATCTTCGACGCGTTGATGTAGGCGGTCATCGCCTCCGTGACGCTGGTCAGGCAGTCGTGGTACTTGAGCTTGGCGGCGTGTACCTCGCCGCTGGGGTTGTCCGCGCCGAACGGCACGCCACCGGCGTAGGTGCTGAACAGCCGGGTGGTGTGCGGCCGGAAGTTGCCCTCGACCTCGTCCTCGACCGCGCCGGCGAAACTGCGCAAACCGTCGATATGGACATTGATCGCCTTGTAATCGCGCAACCATGCCGGCGAATCGTCATCAGGACGCATGCCTGCCGCACCTCCCCGTGTACGCCACTAGACGTGACCCATCGATGAGGGTATCGAATTACGCACAGCCACGGCACCGCCCCGGAAAGCGGATCTGGTGCCACCGAGAATGGACTGGACACGGCAGAGAGGATCGTGAACGTGAGCACACCGCAACTGTCCAGTCGGTCCTGGACGGTCACCCACGCACCCGTCGGCAGCGCTGAAGCCGTGGAACTACTGCGTCTCTACTTCACTGAGATGGTCGGCCGTTACTTCGAGCGTCCCGCCGGCAGCGAAGAAGTCCACGCCGCGATGGGCGAAGACCCCAACCAGGACCTCGTACCCCCGCACGGGCTGTTTCTGCTAGCACGGTGGGAAGGCGACCCAGCCGGCTGTGTCGGCCTGCGGCTTCTCGCTCCGGACATCGCCGAGATCAAGCGCCTGTTCGTCCGCCCGGAAATGCGGGGGCTCGGCGGAGGCTCCCAACTGCTCGCCGTGGCCGAGCGAGGGGCCCGCGAGTTGGGCGCGAACAGCGTGCGCCTCGATACCCGTCACGACCTCGTCGAGGCCCGGCGCCTGTACGCCAGACACGGCTACCTCGAGATCCAGCCCTACTCCGACAACCCGTACGCCGACCACTGGTTTGAAAGGCAGCTCGGGTGAGCCCGTTTGCCAGTCAGGTGCGGGGGTAGCCCGCGCACGGACGACCGGTGGAAGGGGTTCGGCGTGGCCAAGCCCAGGATCCTCATCGTCGGCGCCGGATTCGCCGGCTACCACGCTGCACGTGCCCTGTCGCGGCTGGCGCGCGGCAGAGCCGAGGTGGTGGTCATCAACCCCACCGACTACTTCCTGTACGTGCCGCTGCTGCCGGAGGTCGCCGTCGGCCTGCTCGAACCGCGGCGGGTGACGGTTTCGGTGCCGGACATGCTGCCCGACGTACGCATGGTCCTCGGCGAGGTCGACGAGGTGGACCTGGCGGGTCGGCGGGTGCGGTGGACCCACCCCGAGGGCGGGCACGCGCAGATGGGCTACCACCGACTCGTACTGGCTGCGGGCAGCGTCAACAAGCTGTTGCCGATCCCGGGGGTGACGGAGCACGCGCACGGCTTCCGGGGCCTGCCGGAAGCGTTGTATCTGCGCGATCACATGACCCGCCAGATCGAGATGGCCGACACTAGCGACGACCCGGACGAGCGCGCGGCGCGCACCACGTTCGTCGTGGTCGGAGCCGGATACACGGGTACCGAGGTCGCCTCACAGGGGGTGCTCTACACCGACATCCTGCACGCGCGTCATCCCAAGCTGGGGGAGCGGCGACCGCGCTGGCTGCTGCTGGATGTGGCGCCCCGGGTACTGCCCGAACTCGACGAGCGGATGTCGCGCGGGGCCGACCGGGTGCTGCGCGAGCGTGGGGTCGACGTCCGTCTGGGCGTGTCCGTGGCCGAGGCGACACATGAGGGGGTACGGCTCACCGACGGCAGCTTCGTGGCCACCCGCTCGCTCATCTGGTGCGTGGGGGTACGCCCGGACCCGCTGGTCCAAGACCTCGGCCTGGAGACCGTGAAGGGTCGGCTCCTCGTGGACGCGTACCTCAACGTGCCGGGGCATCCGGAGGTGTACGCCTGTGGCGATGCCGCCGCCGTGCCCGATCCGAACCGGCCCGGCCAGGTCACCCCGATGACGGCACAGCATGCCGAACGCCAGGGAAAGCTGGTCGCGTACAACATCGCGGCGTCGTACGGTCAGGGCAGGCGCAGGCCGTACAAGCATCGTGAACTTGGCTTTGTCGTGGATCTCGGCGGCACCGACGCCGTCGCCAACCCGCTCAACGTCCCGCTCGCCGGGTTGCCGGCGAAGGTGGTGACCCGCGGGTATCACCTGCTGGCGATGCCGGGCAACCGTGTCCGTGCGGCCGCCGACTGGCTACTCAACGCGGTACTGCCCCGGCAGACGGCGCAGCTGGGGCTGGTCCGGTCGCCTGCGGTGCCGCTGGAGAGGGCCTCTCCCGAACTGGCCGCCGGACGCCGGTGACGGCCTTGGGCCGGCGCGGCATGACGATCTTCGACTGGGGGAACTCGGCGGTGAGGGCCATCAGGTTGAGCCATGCCGGATTGACGGCGATGCCGCCGGTCTCCCAGGTGATGAATTTGCGAATCCGGCCGACGGTCGGCCGTGCGAACAGTGGTACGGCCCGCAAGCGGTAGGTCAGCGTCAGGCCGGCGAAGCAGGTGGTGGGGTCGAGCAGGGCGAGCGTGCGGACCTTCTGCGGTGCCTGCAGCGCGTAGTTGAGCGCCAGCCAGCCGCCGTACGAGTGGCCGGCCAGGTCCGCGCTGTCAATGCCCAGCCCGTCGAACAGCGCATCCAGCCAATCAATGAAGTCCGCCAGCGTACGGGTGGGCTGACCATTATGGACGCTCCGTCCCGCGCCGCCGATCATGTCGACCGCGTAGACCCGATACGTGCGGCTCAGCTCTCCCACGTTGGAGAACCACACGGTCGAGGTGGCCCCACCGCTGTGCAGCAGCACCAGGGGCCGCCCGTCACGCGGTCCGCAGACGTGTACGCGGGTCGTGCCGAACACCGAGGGGACGTCCACGGGCTCCGGAACAACGGGCCACTGGTCGAGGACGGCGTCATACGCCGCGAAGAACCGCGCCTTGCCGTCCGCTGTCTTGAAGACGGGTCCCGTTGATGGGGTTTCGGTCATGCGCCACCTCCGGGCGGTTGACCAGCTACCTCGCCGATAGATGTTGCCGTTGATCGAGATGGTAGGTGAGCGCATGACGCGGGGCCGAATGAATTCCACCGCGCTCGGCGTCTCGGTTCGTGATCGGCGTTTGGTGGTCAGGAACGGGGGAAGGGAACATTCGTTGATCCGTTGACCATCGGGCTGGATCGTGTATTGCCGGGCGTCGGCGCCTCCGGAGAGTCCGGGTCCAAGTGATCATCCGTCCGGCAGTACGCCCGCCTGCCGGGGTGCCGGAAATAGCTGTCTCGGCGGGGTTCTGTGCGTATCCGCGTTCCTGCCGCCCGCCCCGAGGCTTCGCGATAGGAGACTGAGATGCGCCTGCCTGAGGGCATGCCAACCGTTGTGGTGACCGGACAGTACCTGCACCCGGACGGCCGGCCCTGTCGCGGGAGCGTCCTCGTCGAGCCGCAGCCCGCCCAGCTTACGAGCGCCGAGGAGGGCCTTATCGTCCTCGGCAGGGCGGAGGCGCCGCTCGACGAGGCCGGCCGCTTCACCCTCGAACTGCTCGCCACGGACGCTGCGGGAATCACCCCGCCCGACTGGAGCTATCGGGTGACCGAACTGTGGTCGGACGCCCCCGGTCGCACCTACTCCCTGGAACTGCCCGCCGCCGAGTCGGCTGTCAGCCTGCCGGCCGCCACCCCCCTGGGCGACGGCAACGGCGACCGCCGGTCGGCCCAGATCCGGGCCGGCGACGGCGGTCGGGCGCGGGCGACGGGAGGCGCTGGTTCTCCGGCGAGCGACCGCGGGCAGTCCGCGCGCACGGCGCCGGTATTGGCCGGCGTCGAGGCGTCGGACTCGCTGATCTACAACGCACGTGAACACGGCCTCGCCGGGGACGGACGCACCAATGACCAGCCGGCGATGCAGGCGCTGGTCGACGCACTCGGGGAGGCCAGCGCCGCCGACGGTCTGGTACGGGTCGTCTACTGCCCGGCCGGCGTATACAGCATCCGGGACGGGTCCACCGTGTGGAGGAGCCGGGTGTCTCTGGTCGGCGCGGGCCCCGCCGAGACCCGGTTCGTTCTCGCGAACCCGGCGAACTCCACCTGTCCGACGCCGCTTGCCTACTTCACGACCCAGCAGCACGGTGCCAGCCGCGAAAACCACCTGGCCGACTGCACGTTCGCCCGCTTCGAGATTGACGGCTCCGGGGTCCAACACGACGCCTACGACGTGCTCGCCAAGGGGCTGGGTCTGCAGTTCGTGCTCCGGGGACACTTTCGTGACCTGTACATCCACGACACCGCCGCCACCGGTTTCGGCTGCGACTTCCTGCAGGACACGACCGTCGAGGGCGTCCTGGTCGTTCGCTGCGGACGGTTGAACAACGTCCTCCAGATCGGCGGTGCCGGTATCGGTGTCGGCATCGGCGGGTGGGGACCCACCGAGCGTCTCACCATCACCTCCTGTACGGCGGTGGGCAACGGTACCAACGGGATCTTCCTGGAACTGCAGCAGAAGGAGTGGACCCCGCCCCGTGGCATCCGAATCCACGGCTGCCATGCCGAGGACAACCGATTCGGCATCTCGGACTGGGGCGCTGACGGGCTGATCGTCTCCGCCTGCACCATGATCGCCAACCACGAGGCCGGGTACGACCTCTCGGCGCAGGGCACCTCGTCCGTTGCCGGGCGAGGCGGGATCGTGATCGGCTGCGTCCTCGACGGCAACATCCGTGACGGGATGGGCATCGGCAACACTCCTGGGCCGTACACCTTCCGTGGCAACCGCATCAGCCGAAACGGCCGCTACGGGTACTGGGGGCACAACCTCGCCGGCGGCCACCAGGCTGCCGGCAACGACATCGCGCTCGACGGCAACGAGATCTGGAACAATGCTCTCGACGGTGTCCGCTTCGATGCGGACCTCACCGACGTCGCCCTGGTCGGCAACCGGATACGCAACAACGGCCGGCGGGCGGAGCCCCGAGCGTCCGGCAGCGGGGATTCCGTCTCCTACACGCGGATGTCTGTGCTCGATACCGCTGCCGACTGGCTGCCGGATGGGCATCTCGGCAAGTACCTCGCGGTCGGTTCGCAGCGGGCGATCGTCATCACCAACACCACGACGGAGATCAAGCTGGCTCCAATCCGGCCAGGTGCGACGACAGCGTGGGCGCACGGCGTTCCGCCCGCAGGTGCTGCGTACAGCCTGCCGGACGCCCCCACATACCGCCCCGGCGTCACCATTGGCGCTACCGCCCTCAATCCCACCATCCGCGACAACCGGGTCTGGGACAACCAGTACCGAAAGACCCAGACCCACGGGCTGTGGATCACCGAGCACGGCGTTTGCCTGTCGGGGTGGGTCGAGGACAACAACCTGCGAGGCAACGCGATCGATGCCGTCCGCTTCGACGGCCAAGCCAGCTGCGATTCCTGGGACCACAATCACGGTATGGACGGCCTCGCCTGATAGCCGGAACCGGCAACCACGCCAGCGGTTTTTATCGTTCAGAATCTGCGCGAGTTGGCGTGGTGGCGTTTCCGTCCCACCGCCGGGGGTAGTCGACGCCGGGACCTAACGACTCCGGAGCACGCTTTTGGCAGGTGATGCCGTCCCTTGTAGCGATGTTGATCGGATCTGCCGTTCTCGGCCAACTTCCCGTGCGTCGCTTCGACGGTAGGGTGCCGGGCGAAAGAGTTCGCTTGTGGGGCGCCCGCCGTATGTCGCTAGCGGCGCTGGTCCCGGTCAGATCGGCGTTGGCCGCGGCAGGCGGGTGGGTGGAAATTGTCGCGGGGCAGCGCCTGACGCCAAGGGGTTCGGTAATGGCAAACGAACACGTCCTCACTGTCGGGGTACTCGGCTCGTACGGCGGGCGGAACCTCGGCGACGAGGCGATCCTGACGAGCCTGCTGAGCGACCTGCGTCGTCGCCGACCCGACGCCCGGATCGTGGTGTTCTCGCGCGAGCCCGACTACACCCGCAACGCTTACCCCGAGGTCCGTACCGAGAGCTGGCAGGGAGTCAACCGGGAGCGGATGGCCGCGGTGTTGCGCCCCCTCGACCTGTTGGTTCTCGGTGGTGGCGGGATCCTGTACGACACGGAAGCCCGCCGTTACCTGCGGCTGGTCGCCGCCGCGCAGGAGTGCGAGGTGCCGGTCTTCACGTACGCGCTGGGCGTCGGTCCGTTGACCGAGGCCGTCGACTGTGGGATGACCCGGGACATTCTCGATGGCTGCGTCGAGGTCACCGTGCGCGACGAGGAGTCGAGGCTGGCACTGGAGGACGCCGGGGTCGGCTGTCCGGTGACGGTCACGGCCGACCCCGCGTTACTGCTGGAGCCGGAGGAGTTCAACGGCGACGCGCTGCAGAGGGAGTGGGTGCCCAAGGCGCGGCGGCTGGTCGCCATGAGCGTGCGCGAACCGGGGCAGGCGGCCGAGAACCTGGACGCCGATGCCTACCACCAGTTGATCGCCCATGTCGGTGACTTCCTGGTGCACCGGCTTGACGCGAACGTGCTGTTCGTACCGATGGAGCGTCAGGACATCGGGCACGCGCACGCCGTGCTCTCGTACATGACCGCCGTCGACCGGTGCCGCGTCCTGCACGGCAACTACCGGCCCCGCGAGATTCTCGGCCTGATGCGCCACATCGACCTCGCCGTGGGCATGCGCCTGCACTTCCTGATCTTCGCCGCGATGGCCGGGGTGCCGATGCTGCCGCTGCCATACGCCGGCAAGGTCTTCGACTTCGCCCAGCAGATCGGCGCCCCCGCACTGCGCGGCGTGGTGCGTCAGGCGTGCGGTCTGCTGCTGGCCGAGGTCGACCGGCTGTGGGACGAGCGCCCGTTGCGCGTGGATGACACGGCGATCCGGCTGGCGACGCTACGCGCGCGTGCCGCCGAAACCGGCAGACGCCTCTGCGAGCAGCTCGACCGGATCATGCCGGCTCCTAAGCCTCAGGTGGTCTGCCTCGGCGATGACGCGGTTTCAACCCTCGCACGGCATCGAGCCATGCCAAGCCTTTCCATGTACCCGATGGTGCAGGAGATGGACAGGTAAGGCGCCGGCCTGCCTGTCAGTAGGAGCGCGCCTCGGTACGGCCGCTGGCGCCGACGCTATCGGCCCGCCCCCACTGGTCGGGCACGCCGTTCAGAGCGGGGTGCCCGCGGCCCACGCCTGTGGACAGCAGGCCGTGGGGCGCACGCCCCAGCCGGAGAACATCCGGTCACCGAACAGGTTGGTGACGAGCCCGTCGACGTGGTCGTCGTCGACGATGCCGCTCCACAGCAGGTGGCCGACGTTGGAAGCCAGCGTCGGTACGGGGTGGCCGTCGCCGTCCAGCGCCAGCGCGTAGAAGCCGCGATCGGGTCGCCAGAAGGCCTCGTCGAAGCGTCGCCGGAGGGTCCGCGCCCCGGCCACTCCCCACGGTCGGCTTCAGGAACCGAGGTGGAGCTTCCGCGACAGCACGCCGATGTCGGCCTGGTCGGTGAACACCCCGTCGACGCCCGCGCGCAGGAAGGCCAGTTGTTCGTCGATCGCCTTGCCGTACGCGGTCGCGTCCGTGCCCACCCGCAGGTTGGCCGGCAGAAAGGTGTTCTCCGCGCGCAGGGTGTACGGGTGTACGACCAGCCCCGCCGCGTGCGCGTCGGCGACCAGGGACGACGGAGTGCCGAGGCTGCCGTCGGCGTTGCGGGGGATCACCTGGTTCTTGTCCGGGCCGATGCCGGCGACGTACTGCGACAGGTCGTGCAGCGCGGCCGGGGTGAGGTAGTCGGCGTAGCTACGCGGGTCGTTGAACGGTGTACCGGAGGCGCTGGTGAGGAACACCTTGGGAGTCAGCAGCCGGTACTTCTCGTGCAGCATCAGCAGGTTGGTCGCCTCGAACGACTGGACGAAGGCCGGGGCGTCCCGCCGGTCCAGCCCGTATTCGCGCAGTGTCCGCACCAGGGCGTCCTCCAGCGGGCGGCCCTGGGCGCGAAAGTACGTGGGGTGCTTGGTCTCCGGGTAGACGCCGATCTCCCGTTCCAGCTCCTTCGACAGCTTTACTCGCAGGTCGAGGACCTCTTTGAAGGTCGGCACCTCGAACAGTCCGTTGTAGAGGGTGTTGTGCTGGCGTACCTGGGGCAGCCGCTCGACCGCCCGTAGCGTCTTCAGCTCCGCCAGGGTGAAGTCCTCGACGAACCAGCCGGTGGTCGGTACCCCGTCCAGCAGCTTGGTGGTCTTCCGGCTGGCGAACTCCGGCCGGGCCGCGACGTCGGTGGTACCGCCGATCTCCGGCTCGTGCCGGACGACGAGCACGCCGTCCCTGGTGATGACGAGATCCGGCTCGATGAAGTCGGCGCCCATCCGGGCGGCAAGCTCGTACGAGCCGAGCGTGTGCTCGGGCCGGTAGCCGGACGCGCCACGGTGACCGATCACCAGCGGCCGACGGTACCGGCGACGGTCGTCCGCGGACCTGTCGGAAGCCGACGAGGCGAACGCCTGCTGGGCGAACGCCTGGCCGGTGACCAGGGCCGGGGTCGCGACGCCTGCTGCCAGGGCACCCATGTGCAGCACGGTTCTACGACTTGCCACGTCTCCTCCACGGAGCCGGGGCGGCGTCCCTCGCCGACCGGGCTCCCGGGAAGTGAGTCGAGCCGACGCAGGCGTACAAATGGCCACGGCTATGTGGCGGCCCTGCGAATTTCGGTCGTCAACCCGCCCGGCGCTCGCCACGATTGACCGGGACCGGCGTGAGGTGATGCACGAACCACTCCCGGGCCAGCCGGGCCACCTCTTCCAGCGCGCCCGCTTCCTCGAACAGGTGGGTCGCGCCCGGGATGATATCGAGGCGGGTCTCCCCGGGCAGTTCCCGCATCGCCTCGCGGTTGAGGTCGATGACGACCGGATCCTCTCCGCCGACGATGAGCAGGACCGGTTGGTGCACCAAGCGAAGGAACTCGCCGGCGAGGTCCGGCCGGCCGCCACGGGAGACGACCGCCTGCACGATGGCGGGCCGTGCGGCTGCCGCGACGAGTGCCGCCGCCGCGCCGGTACTGGCACCGAACAGCCCGATGCCCAGACCGGCGGTGCGCTCGTTCTCGGTCAGCCAGTCGGTGAGTCCCGCCAGCCGCGCCGCGAGCAGCCCGATGTCGAAGCGCAGTTCGGCGGTAAGCGCGTCAACTCGCTCCTCCTCGTCCGTCAGCAGGTCGGCGAGTACCGTGCCCAGGCCTGAGGCTTGAAGTTGACCGGCGACGTACCGGTTGCGGGGGCTGTGGCGGCTACTGCCGCTGCCGTGCGCGAACAGCACCAGCCCCCGCGCCCGCTCCGGCACCTCGATGTCGGCTTCCAACACCACCCCAGCGACGGGGATCAGTGCGCTCTGATTGGCGACGTCCACAACGTCCCTCCGTGACTCCAGTCCTCCGTGGCTAACCGGTTCTGGGTGGCTGCCGGTTTCTGGGTGGCTGCCGGCTCTGCGCGGTTCACACGGCGAACGGATAGGTTTCGGGCACCTCGCCGCGCTCCCAGACGGCCGTGCGCTCCAAGGGCTCGAGTGCCCGTGTTTCGTCGATATGGATCAGCCCATCGAACTGTTCGCCCGACCGGGCCTGGAAGTAGTGGCTCTGCCGTTCGGTATCGGGACGGTAGATCACGCCGATGGCGCGTTCCAGCCGAGCCGAACGCAGTGTCTCGGCGGTCCGCCGGGCGGGACCCATCGAGATCAGGAACTCCTTCTCGCCCGCCTCGTGGAACAGTTCCTCGACGCTTTCGGGTAGTGCCGGCCGTACCCATTTGCGCTCGGCTGCCTCGCCCCAGTCGTTGGCCGCCGTCACCGTACCCGTGTAGGTCGTGAAGCCGATGAGCCGGCAGTCACCACTGTGCCGCTCGCGTACGAGCTGGCCGACGTTGAGCTCGCCCTGGCTGCCCAGTTCGGTGGCCCGCGCGTCGCCGAGGTGCGAGTTGTGGGCCCACACGACGACCTTCGCCGGCGTGCCCTGCTGGTTGCCGAGGTGATCGACGAGCGCGTCCAGGGTGTCGACCATGTGGCGGTCGCGAAGGTTCCACGACGAGACCCGTCCGGCGAACATCGAACGGTAGTAGGCGGCCGCCGCCTTGACGACGCGGGCGTTCTGCTCCGCGTAGAAGAGCTCCTCGTTGGCCACGAACCCGTCGCGCCGCGCGTACTCGAGGGCGTGCCGTTGCAGGTCGACGAGCTGCTCGATCACCTCCCGCTCGCACGTCTCACCCGCGCCGAACGCGGCCGCCAAGCCGTACGCCTGACCGGCGTCTTCGCTGTCGCTGGCGTGGTCAAAGCACGAGTAGCGTTCGCGAGCCCGGGCGGCTGCGGCCGGGTCGACGCCTTCGAGGTAGGAGATGACCTCCTGGACCGACCGGTGGAGGCTGTAGAGGTCCAGGCCGTAGAAGCCGACCTTGGCCCGCTCGTCGGCGTCGAGCCGGTCGTTGCGTTCGCGCAGCCAGCCGACGAAGTCCAGCACGACCGTGTTGCGCCACATCCAGGTGGGGAACCGCTCGAAGCCGCGCAGGGCCTCCTCGGCTGTCGCGTCCTGGCCGCGGCCCCGCACATACCGGTTGACCCGGTAGGCGTCAGGCCAGTCCGCCTCGACGGCGACCGCCCGGAACCCCTGCTCCTCGATCAGCCGTCGCGTCATGGCGGCCCGGGCCGCGTAGAACTCATGGGTACCGTGGGAAGCCTCACCGATCAACACGTAGTGCGCGTCACCGACCAGGTCGAACAGCGCCTCGGCGGTGGGCACCCCCTCCTCGACCGGCAGCGCCTCGGAGCGTATGACCGCCACGTCCGTCGGGCCCTGCGCGCCAGTGGTCGGCCGTGACGTGGACGCGGCGCGTAGGAGGTTGCGCACCTCTTCGTCGGTGGTCTGGGTGAAGTCCCAGTACGAGGCGCCGACGGCGAAGAACGGCGACGGCGTGGTCGCGCACACGACCTCGTCGACAACGCTGGACAACTCATGGCAGGTGGACGCCGGTGCCGCCGGCACCGTGACCACGATCTTGGCCGGCTGATGCTGCCGAAGCGCATGGATCGCGGCGCGCATGCTCGCGCCCGTGGCGAGGCCGTCGTCAACGATGATGACCGTCTTGCCGGCAACGTCCGGCGGCGGCCGACCCTCCCGGTAGGCCTGCTCCCGGCGCAGCAGTTCGCGGCCCTCCTGCTCGGCCACGTGCTGGATGACCTCCGGCGAGATGGCCAGACCGCGGACGACGTCATCGTTGAGCACGATCACCCCGCCGCTGGCGATCGCGCCCATCGCGAGCTCCTCGCGCCCGGGTACGCCGAGCTTGCGAACCAGGAAGACGTCGAGTGGGGCGCCGAGGGCCATCGCCACCTCGTACGCCACCGGCACACCGCCCCGAGGCAGACCCAGCACCAGCACGTCAGGCTGGCCACGATAATGATCAAGGAGACCTGCCAGGACCCGGCCGGCATCCCTCCGGTCGCGAAACACACGGTCCGACATGGCAGTCCTTCCGCTCCGTGCGCAAACCATTACGTTCTTCGCGCTACCCGGCCCCGGGTGGACGAACCACTTCCGCCGGATCAAAGCGGTGCCGCGTCGTGAAGGGCCGCCAATCTCACCCGCCGAGCAGGTTAGTTGCTCTTTAGTGCGGCAAGCCGACACAGGGAAAGTCCCGGAAGGAGGTTGTCGCCATGGTCCGACCAACGGTGTCGATCGACGATCACCCGGAGATAGCTGAACTGCGTGATCGCTTTGACCGGGTCGCGGAGACTCCTACCGCAAAGTCGGTCGACGGGCTCGCGCTGCTCTCCGGCCTCTACCTCGCCATCTCTCCTTGGGTGGTGGGGTTCCGGCCCATCGCCGGCGATCTCGCCTCCAACAACCTGATCTGCGGGATCGCCGTCTCAGTGCTGGCGCTGGCGTTCGCCACCGCGTGGGGTCGTACCCACGGACTCTCCTGGGTTCTGCCGGTCATCGGCGCCTGGACCATCGTGGCGCCCTGGGTGATCCGCGGCGGGAGAGTCGACGGCGGCATGATCGCGAACAACGTCATCACCGGCCTCGTCATCCTCGCGCTGGGCCTCGCCATCACCACCATGGCCCGTACGAGAAGGGCGCCGGGGGGACCAGGAGGTCCGGGGGCGCGCCGCTGAGGTGC
>JAOPWA010000037.1 GCA_025965915.1 Dactylosporangium sp.
GCGTTGGGGATCGCCTGTTTCGGGCCGTCGCGCGCCGCGGCGCGGTTGGAAGGCTCGAAGGCGTTCGCCAAGGAGATCATGGACGTGGCCGGCGTGCCGACCGCCCGATCACTGTTCTGCGAGGACCCGCGCCGGGTGGCCACCGCCCTCGACGAGTTCGGGGCGCCGTACGTGGTCAAGGACGACGGGCTGGCCGCCGGCAAGGGCGTCGTGGTCACGTCCGACCGGCAGGCCGCCCTCGATCACGCCGCCGCCTGCGGCCGGGTCGTCATCGAGGAGTACCTCACCGGCCCTGAGGTGTCGCTGTTCGTGGCCACCGACGGCACGGCCGCGCTGCCGCTGCTGCCGGCCCAGGACTTCAAGCGGGTCGGAGAGGGCGACACCGGGCCCAACACCGGCGGCATGGGGGCGTACGCCCCGCTGCCGTGGGCACCGCCGGGCCTGGTCGACGAGGTGATGGCTTCGGTGGTGCACCCGACGCTGGCCGTCATGCGCGACCGCGGCACCCCGTTCGCGGGCCTGCTCTACGTCGGGCTCGCGCTCACCCCCGACGGGCCGAGGGTCATCGAGTTCAACTGCCGGTTCGGCGATCCGGAGACCCAGGTCGTCCTCGCACTGCTGGAGACGCCGCTGGCCGGCCTGCTGCACGCGGCCGCGACCGGCGCCCTGGCCGACCACCCGCCGCTGCGGTGGCGGGAAGGGTCCGCGGTGACCGTGGTGGTGGCGGCCGAAAACTACCCCGGAACTCCACGCAGGGGTGACGTCATCACGGGCGCGGACGACGTGCCCGGCGTCATCCACGCCGGCACCGCGCGTGGCGCCGATGGCGCTCTGGTGTCCGCCGGCGGACGCGTACTGTGCTGCACCGCCACCGGCGCCGACCTTGAATCGGCCCGCGCGGCCGCGTACGCGCTCGTCGACGGCATCGGGCTGGCCGGCTCACATCACCGGCCGGACATCGCGTTGGCGGCTGTGCGCGGCGAGATCGCCGTGTCTGCGGCCTGACGAACGCCGTGCCTGTGGCCGGCACGCCCGGCACGGCGGTTCAGTCCCGGATGAGGGGCAGATTCATCGTCACGTCGTTGGAGTCGGCCACCGAGGTGCGCACGGGCTGGACCGGAAGGGGGCCCGTCGGTGCATTGAGCGATGCGTTGAGGAACCGCCGCATGATCTTGCCCGTCGCGTTGCGCGGAAGTTCGGCCACGAAGTACACGTCCCGCGGAACGCTGAATCGCGCCATCGCCCGGCGTACGTACTCCCGCACGGCCTCGGTGTCCAACTGCTCGCCCGGGTAGAGCGCGATCCAGGCGGCCAGGCGCTGCCCGTACACCCGGTCGGGAAGGCCGACCACGGCCACCTCGCGTACCTGTGGTAGCTCCGCGATGATGTTTTCGACCGCGGATGGGTAGACATTCTCCCCGCCGCAGATGACCATGTCGTCCTCGCGGCCGTCGACGTACACCAGGCCTTCCGGTGAGAGGTGGCCGATGTCGCCTGTGGCGATCAGCCCGTCGCGCCACTCCTTGCCGCCGCCGTCGGTGTACCCCTCGAAGAGCATGTCGTTGCCGACAAAGATCCGTCCGACGTGGTTCGGTGGCATCGAGTTGCCGTTCGCGTCCAGGATCAGCACGCGGGTGCCGACGGGCGGACGGCCGGCACAGGTCCGGTCGGTGCGTAGCTCGCTCGGTGTCGCGATGCTCGCCCAGGACGCCTCGGTCGACCCGTACAGGTTGTAGAGCACGTCGCCGAACACGTCCATGAACCGGTGGACCATCGGCGCGGGTAGGGCCGAACCGCTGCTCGCGACGACCCGAAGCGGGGTGACGACGCGCTCGGACGGCGCGGCGTCCAGCATGCGCTGCAACATGACCGGCACCGCCACCAGCGAGGTGCATTTGTGCTCGGTCACCGCGGCGATCGTCTCGCGTGCGTCGAAGCGGCGCCGCAGCACGACCGTCGCGCGCAACGCCAGGGCGATCTGGAGCCCGGCGTAGCCCCAAGTGTGAAACATCGGCGCGGCGATGTACATGCGTTCGCCGGCCGACATCGGGATGCGTGAGATCACCGCCGCCAGCGGGTTGAAGTCGCCCGGGATCGGTCTGCGCGCACCTTTGGGTGTGCCGGTCGTACCCGAGGTGAGCACGATCGTGCGGCCGGGTTGCGAGGGCGGCGCCACGTCGGCGTGGGGTGCGCCCTCGATCAGGCCGGCTACCGTCGGGGTTGGCCGCCGCTCGTCGCCGTCGGCGCTGATCCGCGCCAACGACGGCGGGATGGCCGACACCATTTCGAAGAACTCGTCGTCGTGGATGAGTACTCGGACGTCCTGGTTGTTCAGGACGGTTTCGAGCTGGTCGGGGCCGAGCCCGGTGTTCACGAGCACCACGTCGGCGCCGATCGCTCCCGCGGCGAGCATCGACTCGAACATCGCGGCCGAGTTGCGACACAGCAGACCCAGCCGGTCGCCCGGCCCGAGGCCGTACCCGGTGCGCAGGGCGTTTGCCAGTCGTTGCGACCTCAGCGCCAGCTCGCTATAGGTCAACGAGCGGGTCTCGTCGATGACCGCCAGGCGTCTGGGATCGCGGGCAGCGGCGGAACGCATCTCGCCGGTGAGGCTGAAGCCCCACCGGCGCAACGCGTTGAGTTGCCGGATTACCTTGTCGGGCCGGCCGGGTGTGAGGAGCCCACGGCGAGCGAGGGTTCGGAACAGGAAGGCTGCTTCCACGTTGTTCTGCCTATCACTCGTGGTGCCCCCACCGTAATCCCGTGCCCACTATGTCATCGATCTCCGTTACCCGGATCGGGTGTTCAGCGGATGTACCTACCCGAGATCGCGCGGGAGACCACCAGTCGCTGAATCTCGCTGGTGCCCTCGAAGATGGTATATATCTTCGCGTCGCGGTACCACCGTTCAACCGGGTGGTCGCGAACGAATCCGGCGCCGCCGAGAATTTGCACCGCCTTTTCCGTCGTGGAGACCGCCACCTCGCCGGCCTTGAGCTTGCTCATCGAGCCCTCGCCGGCTTCGAACACGCGGTTGTTGCGCCCCATCCAGGCCGCCCGCCAGACCAGCAGGCGAGCCGCGTCGATCTCAGTGCGCATGTCAGCGAGCGCGAACGCGATGCCCTGGTTATCGATGATCGGCCGGCCGAACTGCACCCGCGACTTCGCGTAGTCCAGCGCGTACTCGTAGGCCGCACGAGCGATGCCGAGCGCCTGGGCACCGACGGTCGGCCGGGACAGTTCGAACGTGCGCATGGCGGCCTGGCCGCTGGCCTTCTTGCCCTCGCGGGCCTTTGCCAGCCGGTCGTCCAGCGCATCCTTGCCACCGAGGAGACAACTGCCGGGTACGCGTACCTCGTCGAGGAACACGTCGGCGGTGTGCGAGGCGCGCAGGCCGAGCTTGCGTAGCTTCTTCGTAGCGGTCAGCCCGGGGGTGCCGGGCGGGACGATGAACCCGGCCTGCCCGCGCGAGCCGAGCTCCGGGTCGACACTCGCGGTCACCACGTGGACGTTTGCGATGCCACCATTCGTCGCGAAGGCCTTCTGTCCACTGAGGATCCACTCGTCGGTCGCCTCGTCGTAGCGGGCCCGCGTGCGCATCGCACTGACGTCGGAGCCGGCCTCCGGTTCGGTGGTGCAGAACGCTGCCACCTTGGGATCGTCGGGATCTCCGAAGCACTGCGGCACCCATTCGACCATCTGGTCGGGGGTACCAGAGCCGTAGATCGACGCGACCGCCAGGCTGGTGCCGAAGATGGCCATCCCGATGCCGGCGTCGCCCCAGAACAGCTCCTCGTTGGCGATGCACAACGAGAGACCGGTCGGGTCGGCCCAGGCGTTGGCGAGGAACTCGAAACCATAGAGCCCGATCTTCGACGCTTCCTGGATGATCGGCCAGGGCGTCTCTTCGCGCTCGTCCCACTCCGCGGCGGCCGGGCGCACGACTTCGCTGGCGAAGCCGTGAACCCAGTCGCGGAGGTCCCGCTGTTCCTCGTTCAGGTCAAGCGAGAACTCAGGCATCGCTCAGGCCTTGGGGATGTCGAAGAGGTTGGCGATGTTCGCGGCGAGGCCCAGGTCGCCCTTGGCCTTCAGCTTGCCGGTCATGAACATCATCATCGGATTGCCGTTACCCGACACGACCTTGATGAAGTCGACGGGCCCCACGGTGATCGCGAGCTTCGGGTCGTTGTCAGGCGTCGACGACAGGGTGCAGCCGCCGTCGGCCACGACCAACTCGTAGGTGTCCACGCCGCCGTCCAGGGCGCCACCGACGTTCCAGTGGATGACCGCGTTGGTGGAGCCGGCGCGGTCCGGACGGAACAGGCTCGGGAACTTGGCGAAGATCGCGTCCAGGATCTGCTTGCGGTGCTCACCCTGCAGCAGCTCAGAGATCTGCGAGTCCGGAGTGCCCTTGACGATCTGAGCGAACTGCTTGGGCTCGACCGTGGCGAAGTCGACGCTGGTGATGTCCGTCATTGGTCCCCCTCTAGGCTTGACCTTACTGGTGCGTAACCTTACGGGCGAGTAGGTAAACTGGCAAGCGTGCCACCGGTCACCTCGAAGCGCGTTCCCCGCGCGATACGCGAACAACAGATGCTCGATGCCGCCGTGTCCGTCTTCGGCCGGCACGGCTTCCACGCCGCGTCCATGGACGAGATCGCCGAGGTCGCGGGCATTTCCAAACCCATGGTGTACGCGTACCTCGGTAGCAAGGAAGACCTGTTCATCGCCTGCCTGCACCGGGAGGCGACCCGACTGGTCGAGACGGTCGTCGGCGCGGTGGGGTCCAGCACGCGCCCGGACGAGCAATTGTGGAACGGCCTGCGAGGATTCTTCGCCTTCGTCGGCGCGCACCGCGAAGGCTGGAACATGCTCTATCGGCAGTCACGCGGCCGGGAGCCGTTCGCCAGCGAGTGGGCGGCGATGCGCGGACGGATGGTCGAGATCGTGTCGGGGCTGCTCGCGCGGGCGGTGGCGTCGGCCGGCGGCCCGGGTGGCCCCGCGGATCTGGAGCCGGTGACGTACGCGATGGTGGGTGCCGCCGAGTCGATGGCCGACTGGCTGGCCGACCACCCCGGTGAGGACCCGGGGCGCACGGCCGCCCGGCTGATGAACCTCATCTGGCTGGGCGCCGAGGACCTGCTCCGCGGTGCGGTGTGGCACCCCGCTTCCTGAGGAGGGCGCCCCGCTTGAGCCGCGTTTCTGAGGAGGGCGCCCCTCCTACCACGAATGCCGTGAGAGGGGCGCCCTCCTCAGGAAGAGGGCGCGATTACCGGCGTCGGGCGTACTCCCCGGCTCAAGTCAGGCGCGCAGCGTCGGTCCGAGGAGGGTCACGAAAGCCAGCAGCACCAGTACCCCTGCCAGCACCGCGACCTGCACCTGGGTACGGGCGTTGCGTGGCGCGTAGGCCAGGCCCGCACCCACCAGCGCGCCGGCGACCAGGCCTCCGAGGTGACCCGCGATCGAGATGCCCGGCACGGTGAACGTGATGATCAGGTTGATCACGAGGATCGGGACCACCGACGAGAGGCTGCCGCCCAGCCGGTGCACGATGATCGCGTACGCGGCGAACAGGCCGAAGATGGCGGTCGACGCTCCCGCCGAGAGCGAGCCCGGGCTGAACAGGTAGGCCGCGACGTTGCCCCCGATGCCGGCGAGCAGGTAGAGCCCGAGGAACCGGGCCCGCCCGAGGGCTGATTCGAGTTGGCGGCCGAGGACCCACAGGGCCCACATGTTGATCGCGAGGTGAATCACGCCGTAGTGGATGAACATCGCCGTGACCAGCCGGTACCAGCCGCCGTCGTCAATGCCGGGGAAGGTGTGGATGCCGGGCCCCGGGCCGGTGTAGAAGCGCCCGTCCGGGCCCAGATACACGGTGTGCGCGATCACTGCGCCGAAGGCCTGGATGGTGGCGCTGCCGCCGGACAAGAGCCCGCCGGTAGCGGCGCGGGCACCACTGAGGACCAAGCCCAGGATCGCCACGGCGACGTTGATGCCGATGAGGGCCTTGGTCACGGTGCCCTGCTGGCCGGCCGTGGTCCCGCCGAAGGCGGTCCGGGCCGATCGCTGGGTGCGCTGCCCCTGCGCGACGCACTCCGGGCACTGGTGACCGACCGACGCCTCGTTCATGCAGTCGGGGCAGATCGGTCGGTCACACCGTGCGCAGCGGACGTACGTCTCCCGTGACGGGTGTCGATAGCAGGCCGGCACACCGACGGACGGGGTTTGTGTCATGAAGGCAAGACTACTGAGCCCGTTCAATCTCGACGCGCTCGATGACGACGTCCTGTAGTGGACGGTCGCGCGGGTCGGTCTGGGTGCCCGCGATCGCGTCCACGGCCTTGCGCGAATCGTCGTCGGCGACTTCGCCGAAGATGGTGTGCTTGCCGTTGAGCCAGGCGGGCGCCCCGACGGTGATGAAGAACTGCGATCCGTTGGTGCCCTGCCCGCCGCGCAGGCCGGCGTTCGCCATGGCCAGCAGGTAGGGCCGGGTGAACTGCAGGTCGGGGTGGATCTCGTCGTTGAAGCTGTACCCGGGGCCGCCGGTGCCGGTGCCCGTCGGGTCGCCTCCCTGGATCATGAAGCCGCTGATGACCCGGTGGAAGACCGTGCCGTCGTAGTACGGGCCGCTGCCCGGCCGGCCGGTGCGCGGGTCGGTGTAGTCACGCGTTCCCTGGGCCAGTTCGACGAAGTTGTTCACGGTCTTCGGCGCGTGGTTGGGGAATAGCTCCACACGAATCGGTCCGACGTTGGTGTGCAACGTCGCGAAGGTACGCTCGGCCACAATGCTCCCTTTCGTGGAGAAGATCGCCACCGCTTACCGTACCTCCGCCCGGACGACGCCGCCGCTCGCAGGCCTGTCGGGCACGAGACCTGCGCATTTCTGCCTTGCCAGGATCGGTGGACGCGACACCAACGGCCAGCGACACGTTCTTCTCGCCCGCCGTTGGGTACAGGAGGAAGGTACGAGTGTTCGCCGCCACAGGAGGTGGGACTGTGTTTGGACGGCGTCAGGCCAAGACGCAAAACGCCATGATGCGCGAGGAGTTCGGCGAGGGTATCGATCACCTCCGCATGGCCGCGGCCCACGCCGCGGGTTCGGCCGCGGGGATGATGGCCCCACGACTGGACATGGTCCGGGAACGGATGATCGAGCCGACGTTCGACAAGTCAATGGACATGGCGCGCGACGGCGCCCGCCGGGCGGGCACAATGGCGCGCCGGGCCACGGGGAACAAGCAGGCGACCACTGTGGCCAATCGGTGGCCGCGGATGGTCGGGGGACTGATGATCGCGGGCGCCGCGCTGGGTGCCGTCAGCGCGCTGCTCTCGCGCCGCCGTCAGCGCCGGTGGAACGAGTACGGCTCCACCGGCAACGCCATTACGGAGGAAGCACGTTCGATCGCCGAATCCGCCCGGTCAACCGCGTCGTCCATGACGGAAACTGCCAAGGAGAAGGCATCCGACGTCATGGGCCAGATGAAGGGCGCGTCCGACACCTCGCCGCCGTCGCCCGGCACCAGCGAGTCTTACAGCAGCGGTACCGCGACGGGCTCCGGCTCGCGCAACGGCCGTCCATAGCACCGCGGGCGACATTTTTCCGAGGGGAGCGCGACGCGCTCCCCTCGGAGGGTGCGTTCCCGGGGTAGGGGTGGTCTACAGCCAGCCGGAGCGGCGGAAGGCCCGGTACATCCCGAGTGACACGGTGACCATCACGGCCAGTAGCCCCGGGTAGCCGTACTTCCAGTGCAATTCCGGCATGTACGCGAAGTTCATCCCGTAGATGCCGGCGAAGGCGGTCCAGACCGCCGCGATACCGGCCCAGGCCGCGATCTTGCGCATGTCGTTGTTCTGATCCACCGATACCTGGGCCAGCCGGGCCGCGAGGATCGAGTTGAGCAGGTCGTCGAAGTACATGACCTGCTCGACCGTACGGGTCAGGTGGTCGTTGACGTCGCGGAAGTACCGGCGGATCTCGCTCGGCACGTCGGCGGGCTGCCCGGTCGCCAGCCCGGCAAGGGGGCGCTGCAGCGGCAGAACCGCCCGCTTGAACTCCATCAGCTCCCGCTTGAGCTGGTAGATGCGCTGGATGCGGCCCCTGCCCTGCCGGGCGAAGACACTGTCCTCGACGACCGCGATGTCCTCCTCGATCGCCGCCGAGACCTCGATGAGTACGTCGACGACGAGGTCGTACACCGCGTAGGCCACCGCCCACGGGCCCTGCTTGAGCAGGTCCTGCTCGTCACCCAGACCAGCCCGTACGGGCGCCAGCCGGGCCGCGTCCCCGTGCCGAACGGTGATGATGAAGTGCTCGCCGATGAACATCATCACGTCGCCGCTCTCGACGACCTCGCTGGTCTCGGTAAACTCGGCGTGCTCGACGTACCGGGCCGTCCGCAGCGTCACGAACGTCATGTCGCCGTAGCGCTCCACCTTTGGGCGCTGGTGCGACTTCACGGCATCCTCGACCGGCAGTTCGTGGAGATCGAACGCCTCGGCGATGTCGGCCAGTTCGTTCGCGTCGGGCTCCTTGAGCCCCAACCACACGAAACCGTTGCGGCTGTGGCGGGCGGCGGCCAACGCGTCGCGGTAGTTCCAGTCACCTGGCTGGCGGAGGCCGTCGACGTAGAGCGCGCAGTCGACGATCCCGCTGTGGTGGTCGGCGCCGCTGGTGGTGACCTGCGCCGCCTGTGCGGCGCTGCGCATCCGGTACATGGCGCGACGGACCGGCGCGGCAAGCACCCGGGACAGGCTGCGGCTGTTGCCCTCGTCGTCGGTGGCCATGCACTACTCCAGACGTGTTGGGGCGGCGCTGCGGCCACGACTCACGTCAGAAGGTGAGCACCGGGCGGGCCGTCCGCAGTTGGGGGGTAGGGCGGGGGCGGCCCGCCCGGTGCCGTGGGGCGGGGGGTGGTGCCTGTGGACGCAGTGCCGCTGACGGTTGCGTCGCGCAGGATTGTGATCCATCCGGCCCGGGCGGGGAAACCCCTTCACATCACGGTTTGGTGTCAGCCTTGCTCGCGTACCTCCGCGATGGCGGCGGCGAGCCTGCGCACACCCTCCTCGACCTGGTCGGCGGTGACCGCCGAGTAGGCCAGCCGGAGTGCGTTCCGGCCGCCCTCCAGCAGGAAGTCGCTGCCCTTGACGACCGCCACGCCACGCGCGGTCGCCGCCGGTACGAGTTTGTCGACGTCGACGTCCTCGGCCAGTTCGACCCAGAGGAAGTAGCCGCCGTCGGGCTCGGTGAAGCGGGCGTCCGGGATGTGTTCGCTCAGGGCGGCGCCCAGAAGCCGGGCGCGCTCGCCGAGCGCGGTGCAGACCGTCGCGATAGACCGGTCGATGTCTCCGGAGGCGCAGAACTGGTACACGATCGCCTCGGAGACCATGCCGGGCGAAATGTACAAGTTCGTGGCGCGCTTGGCGATCGGGGCGATGAGGTCCTTCGGCCCGATCAGATAGCCGACGCGTACACCCGGGCAGACCGTCTTGGTGAACGAGCTCGCGTGCACGACGGTATGTTCGACGCCGCTCTCGGTGGCCAACGACAGCATCGACGGCAGTTTCTCGCCGCGGAAGCGGATGTCGGCGTACGGGTCGTCCTCGAAGATCGTGAACCCGTACTCGCTGGCGAGGGCGATGAGGGCCCGCCGCCGATCGGCGCTCAGGGTGACGCCGGCCGGGTTCTGGTAGTTCGGGATGATGTGGGCGAGTTTCGGCCGCACCCCAGACGCGAGCAGCTTGCGCAACTCCTCGACGTCGAGCCCGTCCTTGTCGAGCGTGACCTGGTGCACCTTCGCGCCGATGGTACGCAGGTTGAGCAGGGTCCGGTCGTAGGTCGGCTTCTCCACGACCACGTCGTCGCCCGCGCTGACGAGGTGCTCGAACAGCAGTGCGTCCGCCTGCAGGGAGCCGTTGGTGACCAGGACCTGGTCGGCCTCGACGCCGTGCTTTTCCGCGATCCACTTGCGCAACGGGAGGTATCCCACGGAGGTTCCGTATGCGGTGACGCCGGCCGGATCGGCTTCGAAAGCGCGAACCGCGGCGGCCTTGAGGCCGTCGACGTCAACGATGTCCAGTGAAGGGGCGCCACGGGCGAACGAGATGAGCTGCGCGGAGGTCATGGCACTAAAGGGTACGGCCTTTATTTGATCGTGTTTGTCAAGGCCTTCGGGTGGTCTGTGGATGCCAGGGTGGATCAGGCTGGGACCGCCGAGCGGTTCTGAGTCCATACCCGCACCACGTCGCGTACCGAAATGACGCCCAGGACTTCGTCGTCGGAGACGACGACCAGGTGACGGAAGCCGCCCCGGATCATCGCCGCCGCCGCTTCCTCCAGGGTCCAGGACGGTCCGGCATACACGACGTCCCATGTGATGTGGCTGGCGGCGTGTTCCACGTCGGGATCGAGCCCGGCGGCGAGGGCGTTGAGAACGTCCCGTTCGGTGATGATGCCGACCCCTGCTCCGTCGGGATCGATCACCACGGCCGAACCGGTCTTGCGGGAGGACATCAACCGGGCGGTCTGGCGCAGGGTGTGCTCGGGACCCACGGTCAGCACAGCCTTGCTCATCGCATCGCGTACCTGCATGGTGTAATCCCTCTCACAGCGCGCGGTACGGACATCGTCCCGCTAGCGCCGGCAACACTCAAGACTTCTCATTCATCAACATCGCTGCTACGTGGCGGAGTCCCCGCCGGCGAACCGCCACGAAACCGACGCGGGACCGGGCGAGAACAGCTCGCAACTCAATCCGGCAATACTGGACAGCATGCACTTCCTGTCCGAACGGTCCGGGCTGTCGGAGCCAACCGCCTATGACCTGACCTACGACGACGTCTTCATGGTGCCCGCCCGGTCGAGCGTGGAGTCGCGCCTGGATGTCGACCTGTCGACCAGCGACGGCACCGGTACCACCATTCCGATCCTGGTCGCCAACATGACCGCCGTCGCCGGTAGGCGCATGGCGGAGACGGTCGCGCGCCGCGGTGGCCTCGCGATCCTTCCGCAGGACATCCCGGTCGACGTCGTGGCCGACGTGGTGAGCTGGGTCAAGCGGCGGCACGTGGTACATGACACCCCGATCACTCTCGCCCCCTGCGACACCGTCTCGCAGGCCCTTGCCCTGCTGCCGAAGCGGGCCCACGGCGCGGTCGTGGTCGTCGAGGACGGGCGTCCCGTCGGCATCGTGACCGAGGTCGACTGCGCCGATGTCGACCGGTTCACCCAGCTCGGCGCCGTGATGTCCCGTGACCTGCTCACGCTGCCGGTGGAGACCACTCCCGAGGAGGCGTTCGAGCGCCTGCAGGCCGGCCACCACCGCCTCGCGCCGGTCGTCGACGAAACCGGGGCACTCGTGGGCATCCTGACCCGCAAGGCCGCCCTGCGGGCGACGCTCTACCGCCCCGCTGTCGACGCGGAGGGCCAATTGCGGGTGGGCGCCGCGATCGGCATCACCGGTGACGTGACCGGTCGCGCCGACAAGCTGCTCGCCGCCGGCATCGACGCGCTGGTCGTGGATACCGCGCACGGTCACCAGGAGCGCATGATCTCCGGGCTGCGAGCGGTCAGATCCCTCAAACCGGCGGTACCGGTGGCGGCCGGCAACGTCGTCACGGCGGCCGGGGTACGCGATCTGATCGCGGCCGGCGCCGACATCGTGAAGGTCGGCGTCGGGCCGGGCGCGATGTGCACCACCCGGATGATGACCGGCGTCGGCCGCCCGCAGTTCTCGGCCGTCCTCGAGTGCGCCAAGCAGGCCCGGGAGCTGGGCGGACACGTGTGGGCGGACGGAGGGGTACGGCATCCGCGCGACGTCGCGCTGGCGCTCGCCGCCGGCGCGGCCAACGTGATGGTCGGCTCCTGGCTGGCCGGGACCCACGAGTCGCCCGGCGACCCGCAGCGCGACGGCGACGGCCGGCTGTACAAGGAGAACTTCGGCATGGCCTCGGCGCGCGCGGTCAGCCGCCGCACCTCTGACGAAACCCCGTACGATCGGGCTCGCAAGGCACTGTTCGAGGAGGGGATCTCGACCTCCCGGATGTATCTGGATCCCCGTCGGCCAGGCGTGGAGGACATCCTCGACGAGATCGTGGCCGGGGTACGCAGCGCGTGCACGTACGCGGGTGCCCGTACCCTTGGTGAGCTGCACGAACGGGCAGTGGTCGGGATCCAGAGCGCCGCTGGGTACGCCGAGGGGAAGCCACTTCCGACCAGTTGGTGACGGCACCGGGCGAGCCCGGTCGCGATATCCTGCCTCGCGTCCGACGGGGGGCGGACACCCGTCTTGACGCGAAGGGAAGTCCCGCGTGGTGATCAACGTGGTGATCCTGGCCGCTGGCCTGGGCACCCGACTCGGCCGTCCCCATCCGAAGCCGCTGACGCCGCTGGCCGACGGTCGCAGCATCATGCGCCAGCAACTGGACCATGTTCGGCACACCTTCGGCGAGCAGGCGCACGTCACGCTCGTGGTCGGGTACAAGATGGACCTGATCATGGAGGCCGCGGCGGAGGACGCCGCGTTCGTCTACAACGAGCTGTACGACCAGACCGGCACCGCCAAGAGCCTGCTCAAGGCCTTGCGGCTGGCCCCGCCCGGCGGTGTGCTGTGGCTCAACGGCGATGTCGTCTTCGTTCCCGGACTGCTCGAGGTCCTCGTGCCGCACATCGAGGCCGGCCGCAGCTTCGTCGCCGTGAACACCGCGAGCGTCGCCGAGGAGGAGGTCAAGTACACCCTGAACGCCGACGGGTATGTCCTGGAGCTGTCCAAGAAGGTCGTCGATGGGCTGGGGGAGGCGATCGGCATCAACTACGTCGCGCCCGCCGACCGGGCCGCGCTCGTCGAACACCTCAAGCACTGCCCGGACACCGAGTACTTCGAGTACGGCCTGGAGACCGCGATCGCCGACGGCATGCGGGTCGCCGCCGTGGACATCTCGGAGTACGGCTGTGTCGAGGTCGACTTCGAGCCTGACCTGGACAGGGCGAACGCACTGGATGGTCGCGGGTGATCACCGCGACCCCGCCGACGCGGCACACGGCGGCCGACTTCCTGGCCAAGCACAAGAGCTCGGGGTTGTTCACCGACGGGATCAACCAGCGGGTCGGGGCGTACATGTCGGTGGCCGCCGAGCGGCTGGGCCTGTCACCGACGGCGTTGACGCTGGCGAACTTCGTCCTCGGGCTCACCGCCGCGGTGCTGGTCGTCGTGGCAGCCCCCGCGATGGCCGCGGGCCGGGCACCGGCCCCGGTGGTCGGGCTGGCAGCCCTCGTGCTGTGGCAACTGGCGTACTCGTTGGACTGCGCCGATGGTCAACTGGCCCGGGTGACCGGCACGGCGAGCCCGGCCGGTGCCCGCCTGGACATCCTGTGCGACGTCGCGCTGCAGATCGCCCTGGTCTCGGCGGTGGCCATGGTCGCGCACGCCTACGAGCCGCATACGCCCGCCTGGCTGGTGGCAGTGTTCGCCGGCACCTGGATGGTCAATCTGGTCACGTCCGCGCTGCAGCAGGGCGCCGCGGCCGCCAGTCTCGTCGCCAGCCGGTCGACCGTCGTTCGCCTGATCAAGCTGGTGCGCGACTACGGCGCCGTGGTGACCGTGATGGGACTGACGCTCGCCCTGGCGCCAGCGTGGACCGTGTGGCTCATGGTCGCGTTCGCGCTGGTCAACGGTGGTTTCCTGCTGGTCAGCATCGTCGCGTCCGCGCGCGCGAGCCTGAGTCGGGGTTGATCGGCATGCTGGGAGTGCGTAACGCGCGCTGGGTGACCGCGGGCCTGGCCGACCAGTTCGTCATGGCGTGTGCCAACGCGGGCAACACGGTCCTCGCGCTGGTGCTGCTCTCGCCGCACCGCGCCGGCATCATGATCCTGTCGCTGAGCCTGGCGTACTTCGTCATGTTCATCAACCGGGCCTTCGTGGGCGACGTGCTGCTCGCCCTCGCCTCGCGCTATGACGGTGCCCGCCGGGACCGTCTGGTCGGCAACGGACTCGCCACGGCCGTCGGCCTCGGTGCGATCGCCGCGGTCGGACTGCTCCTGGTGTGGGGGTTGTGGCCGGGCTGGGGCCGAATCGACCTGCGGGACCTGATCTGGGTCGCGCCGTTCCTGCCGGTGCTGCTACTGCACGACACCGGACGGTTCAGCTACCTGGCCGACCGGAAACCGGAGAAGGCGCTCACCATCGACCTCGTGTGGGTCGGCACCCAGGCCGTGGCGGTCGCCGGCATGGTGTTGGCCGGTCTCACCAGCGCCGGCGGCCTGTTCGTCTGCTGGGGCCTCGGCGCGGCCGCGGGAGCCGCGGTGTTCCTGCTGCGCACCGGATACCGGCCCTGGCGGGGCAAGCCGCTGCGATGGGTGGCCGAGACCCGCCACCTCTCGGGGTGGTTCACCGCGACCGCGTTGGTCGGGCAACTGCAGGTGCAGGCGATCGGGTTCATCGTCACCGGCCAACTGGCTCCGGCCGCCCTGGCCGCCATGCGCGGTGGGCAGACGGTGCTGATCCAGCCGATGCAGAACTTCCTGATGGCGGTGCAGGGCCTCGTCGTGCCGAGGGCGTCCCGGCTGGCCCGTGACGCGTCGCGGCTGCCGGGCGACGACGGGCAGCTTGCCGCCGCGTCCCTGCGTCGGCTGACGCGACTGCTGGCACTCGCGTTCACCGGCCTGGCCATTGTCATGGTCGCGGTGATGTGGCCGCTCGCGGAGCTGGGCCTGGTGCACGTCCGCAAGTTCGCCAACATCGCGCCGCTGGCGCTACCGATGAGCCTGCAGGCGGGTCTCTACATGGTGCAGCTGCCGTTCACGGCGGCGCTGCGCGCGATGCACCGGGCCAAGATGCTCTTCGTGCAGTACGCCGCCTTCACGACAGTCAGCCTCACCGGCCTGGTCCTCGGAGCCCACGTCAAGCAGTTGGAAGGCGCGGCCTGGGGGCTGACGATCGGCGCGGCGGCCGGGCTGGTGACCATGGTCGGCCTGTACTGGTACTCCCTGCGCTTTCTGGGCAAGGCGGAGCCGGATCGGTTCGAGGACGTCGAAGCGGTGGTGTCGCCGGCCGACGACACCATTCCGGCCTGAGAGCCCCCTACGCCTGCGCCGGCTACGCCTCTGAAGGCGCGAGCACGGGATCAGGTTCTGAGTTCTCGACGACGGCCGGGCGCAATACCAGCCATGCCTCGCCGGCCACCAGCAGGATCCACAGGGTGCCGCCGGTGCCGCCCAGCACCCAGTCCGCCGTGGCGATCGTCGGCAGCGACCCCACCGCGGTGACGGTCAACCAGGCGGGAGGTGCCCGCCTGGCACCCGCGGAGCGCAGGCCGCGCCGGGTCCCGTCAGCGAGGGAACCGCGCCAGGTCCCGTCAGCGCGCGGGCCTCGCCACGCGTGCCACAGCAGCAGGCCGAGGCCGAGCAGGAAGGCCAGCTCACCCAGTGCGCCGCCGCGGCGCAGCGCGCCGACCGCCGCGTTGTCGGTGGTCAGTTGGAGGCCGTTGCGCTTGACGACCGCACGGGAGGTCGCCGTGTCGCCGAAGAGCTTCACGACGATGTTGCCGTCGACCCACTCCCGGCCCACCTGCTGCCAGCTCTCGGTCCGGCCGCTGGTCGGGTCGCCCTGGTTGTAGCGGGACTTGAAGAGGAATCCATCGCCACCGGCTTCGGAGAAGACCAGCACCAGGGCGGCGATCGCGAACGGCGTCACCACCGCGACCCAGACCCGCCGGTACGACGGGAGATCGGCGCCGTGGCGGCGCCAGAGCACATAGGCGTGCACAACGGCGGCGGCGGCGAAGTAGACGAAGCCGGTGCGGGAGTTGGTCACGTAGATCACCCCGCCAGCGAGCAGCGTCACCGCGATCCGCTGCCACACCGCGAACGCCCGGTCCACCCCGATTCGCGTCGCGATGACGACAGCGATCAACGCCAGCGAGTTGGGGTGGTAGAGCAGCCACGGGCCGCCCCAGAACCGGTGCACCATGACCTCGGTGCCCCAGCCCCCCGGCGGGATGACGTGCCGGTGTTCGAACAGGTTGCCCGACCCCGAGACGAACAGCACGGCGATCGCGAGCAGGAACGCGCCGACGATGCCGACGGACAGGTCCCGGCCGCGGTCGCGGCGCACGCTCGCCACGACGGCGAGCACCGCGAGACCGAAGACGCCGACGTACGCGATCCGCTGCGCACCGACCTTCATGTGCAGGACGAGAAGCGCGCCGACGATGCCCAGCAGCCAGTACGCAAGGCCCAGCCAGGCGCTACCGAGCCGGAGCAGCGACCGCAGGTCACGCAGCCCCGGCCAACTCCAGACCGCGAAGACGACACCTTCGACCGCCAGCACCGCCCAGACGACGCTGCCGTGCGACAGGTACGACCAGCTCACCATGCCGGCGAGGACGAAGAAGCCGCCGGTGACCAGACCGCGCGGCGTCAGGCCGGGCAGTGTCGTGACGAACCAGACGATCGCGGCGGCGAGGGCGCCGGCGAGTAGGGCACCCGACGCGTACAGGACGGATTGGCTGTGGACGAACTCAACAACGGCGGTCGCGAGTGCCATGACAGCGCCCGCGCCGATCGCCACCCGGTTTGTCACCTGGCTACCTCTTCGTAGATGTCGATCAGCCTCTGCACGAGCACGCCGGGGGCGAAGCTCTCCTCGTACCGGCGTCTGGCGGTTGTCGCGAGACCGGCCGCACCCGCGAACGCGGCCTTGAGCCCCGCGGAGATCGCGCCCGGCTCCGGCTCGACGACCCAGCCGGCGCTGGGGCCGCCCGAACTGTCGGCACCCACGAGGTACGGGATCCCGCCCATCGTGGTGCCGAGCACCGGACGGCCGGACGCGAGGGCCTCCAGCACGATCGTGGGAAGCACGTCGTGCCAGGCGGACGGCACCACCACACAGGCGGCGGCGGCGATCTGGGCCAACGTCGCGGTCCGGTTGAGCGGGCCGAGGTAGGTCACGTCTGCGCGGGACGCGGCGATCTCTTCGGCGAGGGGGCGCAGCGGCCCGTCCCCGGCGATGCGCAGGGTCCCCAGTTCGCCCTCGGCGTGCCCGCGCCAGGCGTCGAGCAGCAGCCCCAGCCCCTTCTCGGCGGACAGGCGCGCGGCGAACAGGAAGCCGTGGCCCGGCGTACCGGACGGAGCCCCGGGGTCGGGGATCGCGTTCGGCTTGACGCTGATCCGCTCGTCGGGGATGCCGTAGTCGCGCAGGTGGGCGGCGATGGCCGAGGTCAGGGCGATGTACCGGTCGACCGAGCGCCAGGTGCCCCGGTGGACCGCGAGGGTGGTCGCCATGACGGCGCTCTGCGCGCGGGAACCCCGGTAGCAGGCGTGCTGGATCGCGGGCAGTCCGAACGCCTTACCCCGGCAGTCGTGACAGACGTGGCCGTCGCGGAAGTAGAGGCCGGGGGCACAGACCTGCCGGTAGTTGTGCACGGTCTGGATCACCGGTACGCCGTGCTTGTGTGCGGTGCGAACGACCCAGGGCGACAGCAGCGGGTACGGGTTGTGCAGGTGCAGCAGGTCCGGCTTCTCCGCGCGCAGCAGTTCGGCGAGGGCCTGCTGGGACGCCCGGTTGTAGATCGGCGACAGCGGCAGCAGCGCCTTCTGTGCTGCCGGTAGCCCGCCGATCTCATCCGAACTGCGTAGGAACGGCACGACGGTGACGCCGGCCGCGCGCAGTTGGGTGATCTCGGCGTCGACGATGATGTTCTCACCGGAGGGCGCTGCCGCGGCGTACCGGTTGTGCGCGACGACGATCTTCAGACCGGACTTCATAGCGACGATGAGCCTACGGCAGCGGCATGATCTCGGGCAGACTGAACGGGTGCCTGAACTCCCCGAGGTCACCGCGCTCGCCGCATACCTGCGCGAGCGGGCGGTGGGACGCCGCGTCGAACGCGTCGAGGTGTCCGCCATCAGCGTGCTCAAGACGTATGACCCGCCGGTCACCGCGCTGACGGGTGTCGAGGTCGCCGACGCGACCCGGCACGGCAAGTTCCTGGACCTTGTCTTCAAGGACGATCTCGTCTTCAAGGATGATCTCCACCTCGTCATCCACCTCGCGCGGGCCGGTTGGCTCCAGTACCGCGAGGGCTTTCCCGGTACGACGCCGCTCAAGCCGGGCAAGGGGCCGATCGCACTGCGGGTACGCCTCGACGACGGCTCCGGCTTCGACCTGACCGAGGCGGGTACGCAGAAGAAGTTGGCCGCGTACCTCGTGCGCGACCCGGCCGACGTGCCGGGCGTTGCCAAGCTGGGTCCGGACGCGTTGACCGCCGACGGTTCGACCTTCGCCGAACGGCTCCGCGGCCGGCGCGGCCAGGTCAAAGGGGTACTGACCGACCAGTCGGTCCTCGCTGGCATCGGCAACGCGTACTCCGACGAGATCCTGCACCGGGCGAAGATGTCACCGTTCGCGATCACCGAGCGGATCTCCGACGAGGCGATGGCCCGGCTCTACGAGGCGGCCCGCGACGTGTTGACGGACGCGGTCGAGCGCTCGGTCGGGCAGAAGGCGGCCACCCTGAAATCCGAGAAGCGCTCCGGCCTGGCTGTTCATGCGCGTACCGGCCTGCCGTGCCCGGTCTGTGGCGACCCGATCCGGGAGGTGTCGTTCGCCGACTCCAGCCTGCAGTACTGCCCGACCTGCCAGACCGGGGGCAAGCCCCTCGCGGATCGCCGCCTGTCCCGGCTGGTGCGCTGAGCCCATGAGCCCGGCCGGTGTGCTGAGCCCCGTGAGCCCGGCCGGTGCGCTGAGCCCGGAGTGCCGGCTCGCGGCCTTGCCCGTACCCTGGCGGGGTGCACCCACGCCGGGTCTTCCTGCTCGCGTTCGCCGCTTTCTTTCTGATATCGGCGTCCTGGGCGCTCGCGTTGCCGGTCAATGGGACCTACGACGAGAAGCACCACATCGTGCGGGCCTACGCCGTCGTGACGGGCCAGTGGTTGCCGGCCGGGCCGGCTGACGACGGCACCACGTTCGGCAGCGAGGGCTTCGACGTACCCGCGAGCCTGTTGCCGCGCAACGTCGACTGCGCGGTGGGCGCCAAGCGTCGGGGGCCGGCCTCCTGCCAGAGTCCGACCGGCGACCGACAGAAGGTCAGGACGCCCAGCGCCGCAGCGCGGTACTCCCCCGTCTACTACCTGCCGGTTGGCCTGCCGCTGCTGGTCAGCCCCGACGGGACCGGCATCGTGATCGCCCGCCTGGTCTCCGCGCTGCTCTCGGCGCTGCTGCTCGCCGCCGCGGTCGGGACGGCGGTGCGCCTGGGCAGCCGGATGCTGGTCGCCGGCGTCGCGCTCGTCTCCACCCCGATGGCGATGAACCTGAACGGCTCGGTCAACCCCAACGGGCTGGAGATCGCGGCCGGGGTGCTGCTGTTCGTGACGCTCTCCGCGTTGTTGAGGGGAGTGCAGCCGCGCGGAGTGGTGAGCCGCCGCCTGCTCGTACTGGCCGGCGTCGCCGCGGCGATCATGCTGACCGTGCGCCAACTCGGCCCGGTGCTGCTCGCCGTCGACGTCGCCGCCTGCATACTGCTCGCCGGCCGGGCCCGGGTGGTCGCGCTGTGGCGCTCCCGGGACGCCAGGCGGATCCTGGGCGGCTTCACTCTTGTCGGAGTCGCGCTCGTCACCGCGTGGCTGGCCGTGTCCGGGGGCGCCGACACGGCTGCCGTACCTGAGCGCGGGGTGGGCGGCGACATCGCCCGCCAGATCGTCACCGACCGGATGCCGTTCTACGTGCGCCAGATAGTCGGCCAGTTCGGGTACGGGGAGACCACGATCTCTCCGTACGCGATCTGTTTCTGGTACCTGCTCTGTCTGGCCGTGGTAATCCCGGCGCTGGTGTGGGGCGGGTGGCGGCTGCGGCTGGTCCTCGCCGGCCTCGTCGGGTTCTGCCTGGCGCTGCTGGTCGCCCTGGACTGGCACTTCGCCCCGCTCAACGGCTGGTTCGCCCACGGCCGGTACGCGTTGCCCACCGGGGTGGGCGTCGTGCTGCTCGCGGCGCTGGCCTGGCCGTCGGACGGCCTCGGGACCCGTCCGTGGAACGGCGTCGCGCACTCGCGTTGGTTGGCGCTCGCGCTGGTCGTGGCGGCCGCGCCGGTCCACCTGTACGCGCTCGCCCGGGTCATGACCCGCTTCTCCAGCGGCATCGACGCGTCACTCAATCCGTTCGCCGGGCAGTGGCGCCCGGTGGGTGGTCCGGTCGTGCCCCTGCTCGTCTCGGTGGTCGGGTTGGCCGTCCTGGCCATCCTGAGCTTGGTTACGCAAGGTAGCGGGTTCCCGTCGCCTGGTACCGTTTCCGGCGAGCTGGATAACGGATGCGTCAAACCAATCGGACAGAGCGGGAGCGGGGTCACGAAAGCCTCGACAACCGATGCTACGAGCCACTAGTGTCGGTCGGTCGTCACCTATCGTCCCCCTACGAGATGGCACACTGCGGGGCGCCGTGTACGATCGGTCGCTGCAGTGGCGGAATCGACGCTCAGTGATGGGTTGCATGAACGCACGGGCGGGCAAGGGTACCGGTCGGGCCGTTCCCTTCGGTCTACGGATGCCGTGGTCCGGGAGGGCGCCGCAGTGACCACGAGCCTGCAACGTCCGGCGAGCGGAGCGAGCCGGAGAACCAGCGTGCGGGAGCTTGACAGCTTCGAGATCATCCCGGAAGCGCCACAGGCGCCCAACGGAATCCCCCGGTCGGCGTGGTTTCGCACCCGCCGCCGCGCCACCTGGTACCGGTCCTACGCGGCCCTGCTGGTCGTGTTCGACTACCTTGCCGTGGCGCTGGCCAACTTCACCGCGACCTCGACCCTCGACCGGGCGACCTCCGGCTTCCAGCGCAACCTGAGCCTGTTCAACCTTGTCGCGTACGTGCTGCTGCCGCTGGGTTGGCTGGTCGTGCTGTGGGCCAACGGCTCCTTCGACCGGCGCTACCTCGGAGTGGGCACCGACGAGTTCAAGCAGGTGGTCCGCGCCTCCTGGACGATGATCGCGATCGTGTCGTTCCTCGCGTTCGCCACCAAGACCCAGCTGTCCCGGCTCTCCGTCGGCATCGCCCTGCTCGGCGCTCTCGTCTTCATCCTGGCTCTCCGCTACGCCGCCCGCCGGCTGCTTCACATCGCGCGCGGTCACGGCCTCGCCACCCACCGGCTGCTGTTGCTCGGGACCGTGCCCGAGACCATGGAGGTCCTCACCACCATCGCCCGCAGCCCGGCGGCCGGTCTCGTCCCCGTGGGCATCCACGCGAGTGAGGGATACACGACCCAGCGCCAGGAGCCGCCGGTACCGGTGTTCGCCGGACGGGACGTGGTCGCGCTGGTCCGGGAGTTGGGCGCTGACACGATCGCCGTCTGCGGCTCGGCCAGCACCGAGCCGGGTGAGCTCCGACGCCTCGCCTGGCAACTGGAAGGGACGGGCGTCGACCTGGTCGTGGCACCGCAGCTGACCGACATCGCCGGCCCCCGGGTGCACATCCGTCCGGTCGAGGGCCTGCCGCTGCTCTACGTCGAAGAGCCGACGCTGTCCGGTCTGTCCTGGCTGGTCAAGAACATGATCGACCGGCTGGTCGCGCTCGCTGGACTGGTTGTTCTGCTGCCGCTGTTCATCGCCGTCGCCATCGCGATCCGCATGTCCGACCCGGGGCCGGTCTTCTTCCGGCAGGCCCGGGTGGGGCGGGAGGGCGGCACCTTCCAGGTCTGGAAGTTCCGGACCATGTACGCCGACGCCGAGGACCGCGTCGCCGAGTTGAAGGACCTGAACGAGACCGACGGGCTGCTCTTCAAGATCCGCAATGATCCGCGGGTGTTCCCCGTCGGCCGGTTCCTCCGCGCCACCTCCCTCGACGAGCTACCCCAGCTGATCAACGTGCTCGTCGGCGAGATGTCGCTGGTCGGACCTCGCCCCCTGCCGGCCGAGGACGGCGACTTCCTGGGCGACGTGCGCCGCCGACTGCTCGTACGTCCCGGCATCACCGGGCTCTGGCAGGTCTCCGGTCGTAGCGACCTGTCGTGGGACGACGCCGTCCGGCTCGACCTGTACTACGTCGACAACTGGTCACTGGTGCTCGACCTGCACACCCTGTGGCGCACCATCGGCGTCGTGCTGCGCCGCAAAGGCGCCTACTGACCATATTCCGTATTGCGCCGATCTTGGCGCGCGGGTGACGATCGATGCCGTGCGGGCTAACCTTTCGGCCGCGTTGGCCGTCCTGGCGCTGCTCGCCGCGCTCGTCGGCGCGGTGTGGGCGGTGCTGCGGCTGCGTGCGCGACCGGGTATCGCCACCGCCGCCCAGCGCGCCACGTACGAGGTGCTGCACATCGGGGCTCTCGCCGCCGAGCCGCTGCAGGCCGGGCTCACCGCGGCGGCGGCGGGCAAGGCGGTTCGCCACCTGCGTACCCTCACCGGAGCCGTCGGCTTCGCGATCGCCTCGACCGACGGGATCCTCGCACTCGACGGCGAGGGAGACCACCACCGCGCGCAACTGGCCGCCGCCGCCGCGAAGGTCGTCGCAACCGGCCGTTCCGTCGTGCTCGGCACCCCCGAACTCCCCTGCGACCTGGTCGACTGCGCCGTCCGTGGCGGCATCGTCGTGCCAATTGATCGCGGCGGAGGTGGCACCCAGGGTGCGCTGGTCGCGATCAGTGACCGCCCGGTCGTCCCTGGACTCGTACAGGCCACGGTCGAGACCGCGCGCTGGGTCGCGGCACAACTCGCCCTCGCCGAATTGGACTCGTCGCGGGCCCGGCTCGCCCGGGCCGAAGTACGTGCGTTACGCGCGCAGATCAGCCCACACTTCATCTACAACGCCCTCACGGCGATCGCTTCGTTTGTCCGCACCGATCCTGAACGGGCCCGTGAGCTGATCCTCGAGTTCGCGGAGTTCACCCGGTACTCGTTCCGCGCGCACGGCGAGTTCACCACCCTCGCCGAGGAACTGCGCTCAATCGACCGGTACCTCACGATCGAGCGCGCGCGCTTCGGCGAGCGCCTGCAGGTGCGGCTGCAGATCGCCCCCGAGGTGTTGCCGGTCGGCCTGCCGTTCCTGTGCCTGCAGCCACTGGTGGAGAATGCGGTCCGGCACGGGCTGTCCCGTAAGCCGGGCGTCGGCATGGTCAGCATCATCGCTCGTGACGCGGGCGCCGAGTGCCACATCACGGTCGAGGATGATGGCGTCGGCATGGACCCGTCGGTCCTCGGCGGGCCGGCCGGGGAGGACACGGTTGAGGCGGGCCAGCACGTGGGACTGAGCAACGTGGACGACCGGCTGCGTTCGGTCTTCGGTGACGAGTTTGGGCTCGTGGTCGAGACCGCGCCGGGCGCCGGGACGAAGGTGAGCATGCGGATACCGAAGTTCCACCCGGCCGTGCGGGCCCGGAGCGGCGGATGACCGCCGACTACCCTCAGGTCACGCCGGCCTATCTACGGGTACTCGCCGTCGACGACGAGCCGCCCGCGCTCGACGAACTCGCCTTCCTGCTACGCCAGGACCAGCGGGTGGCCGAGGTGAGCACCGCCGGTGACGCGACCGAGGCGCTGCGGGTCCTGCGTAACACCGATGTCGACGTGGTGTTCCTCGACATCCGCATGCCGGGCCTGGACGGCATGGAGCTGGCCCGGGTGCTCGGCCGGTTCGCCAAGCCGCCCGCTGTCGTGTTCGTCACCGCGTACGACGACCGGGCCGCGGAGGCGTTCGACCTCGGCGTCACCGACTACGTTCGCAAGCCCGTGCAGGCCGACCGCATCGCCGAGTCGCTGCGACGGGTACTCGCCGGGCGGCTGGTCAGGGCACACCCGGCGGTCGTCGGGCGGCGGGAGCGCGCCGACGACCCGACCATCCCGGTCGAACTGGCCGGTACGACGAAGATGCTGCCCCGCTCCGCGGTGCGGTGGGTCGAGGCACAGGGCGACTACGCGCGCCTGCACACGGCTGACGCGTCACACCTCGTACGGGTGCCGCTGGCGACCCTGGCCGAGCGTTGGGCGGATGCCGGGTTCGTACGGGTGCACCGGTCCTACCTGGTACAGCTCAAGCTGATCACCGAGCTTCGCCTGGCGAACGGCGGCTACGTCGTGGTTGTCGACGGCCATGAGTTGCCGGTGTCGCGCCGGCACACCCGGGAGCTCAAAGACAAGCTCGTACGCGCGGCGAAGCACAACTGGGGCGGTTAGAAGACGTCAGCCGGGTCGACCACGAGCGGGAACGGCTCGTCGGACTTCCACCGCTCGCCTGGACGTACGACGGCCCGGTCGATGTAGGTGCCGTTGTCGCCCAGGTTGAGCACGGTGAGGGTCTGCTCATCCGGGTCGGCGATCCAGTACTGCGGGATGCCGGCGACCGCGTAGTAATGCCGCTTTGTGACCAGGTCGTGCCCCCGGTTGGACTTCGACAGCACCTCGATGACGATCAGCACGTCGGAGGGGTGCAGGTGGTCGGCGCGCTGCTTGAACGCGGATCTAACTGCCAGAAGTGCGTCCGGCTCGTAGTAGGTGGTGCCGCCGCGCACGCTGACGCCGCTCTCCATCGAGGTCAGCAGGTGCGGCGGCGCCTGCAGGGTCAGCAGTCGGCAGAGCTCGGCTGCGATGCCGTTGTGGTAGACGCCGGCGCGTGGGCTCACCACGAGACTCCCGTCGATGATCTCGTACTTCATCGTGTTGTCGGGTGGGAGCCGCTCCAGGTCGTCCACGGTCCAGGGCTCGCCGTAGCGAGGCAGGGCGAGAGGGCTGAGGTCCACCGTCATGCCTCCGATCCTCCCGAAGCCCAGGCGTGTCGCGCTACTTATCCACAGCCTAGCTGTCCACAGGCTCGA
>JAOPWA010000041.1 GCA_025965915.1 Dactylosporangium sp.
CCGTGGCGTTGACGACGTCGGTGGCGCCGAGGTTGCGGGCCCACTGGAGCTTGCGGTCGTCGAGGTCGATGGCGATGATCTTCGACGCGCCGGCCAGCCGCGCGCCGGCGATGGCCGCGTTGCCGACGCCGCCGCAGCCGATGACGGCCACCGAGTCGCCCCGGCTCACCGCGCCGGTGTTGATCGCCGCGCCGAGACCGGCCATGACGCCGCAGCCGAGCAGACCGGCCGCGGCCGCCGAGGCGCTCGGGTCGACCTTCGTACACTGACCGGCCGCGACCAGCGTCTTCTCGGCGAAGGCACCGATGCCCAGGGCCGGCGACAGCACCGTACCGTCGGCGAGGGTCATCTTCTGCTTGGCGTTGTGGGTGTTGAAGCAGTACCACGGCCGGCCGCGCAGGCAGGCCCGGCACTGGCCGCAGACCGCCCGCCAGTTGAGCACGACGAAGTCGCCGGGGGCGACTTCGGTGACGCCGTCACCGACCGCCTCGACGATGCCGGCGGCCTCGTGGCCGAGCAGGAAGGGGAACTCGTCGTTGATGCCACCCTCGCGGTAGTGCAGGTCGGTGTGGCAGACGCCGCACGCCTGCACCTTCACCAGGGCCTCCCCCGGGCCCGGGTCCGGCACGATGATCGTCTCGACCGAGACCGGCGCGCCCTTGCTCCGGGCGACGACTCCGCGTACCTCGTGTGCCATCTGTTCTCCTGTCCAAAGTTGACTAGCGGAAGACCTGTCGAGCGGAAGACCTGCTCAGCGGAAGACGACGGTGCGGTTGCCGTTGAGCAGGACGCGACGCTCCACGATCGCCTGCACGGCGTGGGCCAGCGCCAGGGACTCGACCTCACGCCCGATCGCCGTGAGTTCGGCGGGGGTACCGGTGTGGTCGACCCGCGCGACCTCCTGCTCGATGATGGGGCCCTCGTCGAGATCCGGCGTCACGAAGTGCGCCGTGGCACCGATCAGCTTCACCCCCCGCTCGTACGCCTGGTGGTACGGGCGGGCGCCGGCGAAGCTCGGCAGGAAGGAGTGGTGGATGTTCACCGCCCGGCCGGCCAGGGCGTCGCACAGTTGCGGGGACAGCACCTGCATGTACCGGGCCAGGACGACCAGGTCGACCTGGTTCTCCGCGACGATCTCGAGCAGGCGCGCCTCCTGCTCCGGCTTCGTCTCCGGGGTGATGGGCAGGTGGTAATAGGGCAGCTTGTGCGCGGCGGCCAGGCCGGCGAAGTCCGGGTGGTTGGACACGATGCCGGTGATCTCGGCGCCCAGCGCGCCGATGCTCCACCGGTACAGCAGGTCGTTGAGGCAGTGCCCGAGGCGGGAGACCATCAGCAGCAGGCGGGGGCGGTCGTCGACCGCGTACAGCCCCCACTCCATGTCCGAGCGCGCCGCGATCTCCGCGAAGCGGGCCCTCAGCAGGGCGATGTCGATGTCACCGCCGATGCGCTGGAAGTGCACCCGCATGAAGAAGCGGCCGGAGTCCCGGTCACCGAACTGCTGGTTCTCCACGATGTCGCAGTCGTGCTCGACGAGGAACCCGGAGACGTCATGGACGATGCCCGGGCGCTCGGCGCAGGTGAGCGTCAGGATGTACTCGCGGGCGTGATCCGCGACGGGGGCGGTCGGGTTCGGCTCGGTCATGGGTCACAGCCCCGGGTAGAGCGGGTGGCGGTCGGCGAGGTCGGCGACGCGTCCACGCAGGTCGGTGCCGAGCGCGTCGTCGAATGTGGGCTGGAGCGCGGTGGCGATCACGTCGGCCACCTCGTGGAAGTCGTCGGGCCCGAAGCCCCTGGTGGCCAGTGCGGGCGTACCGATGCGCAGGCCGGAGGTGACCATCGGTGGGCGCGGATCGAACGGTACGGCGTTGCGGTTGACCGTGATCCCGACCCGGTGCAGCCGGTCCTCGGCCTGCTGTCCGTCGAGCGCCGACTCACGCAGGTCGACGAGCACCAGGTGCACGTCGGTACCGCCGGTGAGTACCTTGACCCCGGCCTCCGGATCGGTGCCGGTGAGCCGCTCGGCGAGAATGCGGGCCCCTTCGAGGGTGCGCACCTGCCGGTCCCGGAACTCGTCGGACGCGGCCACCTTGAACGCGACGGCCTTCGCCGCGATCACGTGCTCGAGCGGGCCCCCCTGCTGTCCGGGGAAGACCGCCGAGTTCAGCTTCTTCGCGAGGTCGGTGTCGGCGCTGAGGATGACGCCGCCCCGGGGGCCGCCGAGCGTCTTGTGCGTGGTGGTGGTGACCACGTGCGCGTGCGGTACGGGACTCGGGTGCAGGCCGGTGGCGACGAGCCCGGCGAAGTGCGCCATGTCCACCATGAGGTAGGCGCCGATCTCGTCCGCGATCCGGCGGAAGTGCGCGAAGTCCAACTGGCGCGGGTACGCCGACCAGCCGGCGATGATGAGCTTCGGGCGGTGCTCCCTCGCGAGCCGCTCGACCTCGTCCATGTCGACCAGGCAGTCGGACTCGCGGACATGGTAGGCGACGACGTTGTAGAGCTTGCCGGAGAAGTTGATGCGCATGCCGTGCGTCAGGTGCCCGCCGTGTGCGAGGTCCAGGCCGAGGATCGTGTCCCCCGGGGAGAGCAGCGCCATCATCGCCGCGGCGTTGGCCTGCGCCCCGGAGTGCGGCTGCACGTTGGCGTACTCCGCGCCGAACAGCGCCTTCACCCGGTCGATGGCCAACTGCTCGGTGACGTCGACGAACTCGCATCCGCCGTAGTAGCGGCGGCCCGGGTAGCCCTCGGCGTACTTGTTGGTCAGCACGGAGCCCTGCGCTTCCATGACCGCGCGCGGGGCGAAGTTCTCCGAAGCGATCATCTCGAGCGTCGACTGCTGGCGTCGCAGTTCCTGGTCGACGGCGAGGGCAACCTCCGGGTCGAGTTCGGCGAGTGGCAGATCCAGCAGCGTGCGGGAATCGACGTGCACCATGGACAGACTCCTTCGCGACAGCAAGAGTTGCACCATACGACGCGCGTTGCGCGTGAAACAACGCTCTAGCCGAAGAATCCCATCCGGGTACTGACATCGTCGGCCGCGGCGACCACCCGCACCGCGACGTCCGGGAACGAGTCCGGCGCGAGGCGATAGGCCGGCCCGGAGATGCTGAGCGCCGCGACGACGGTGCCGTCGGCGCCGCGAACAGGAGCGGCGACGGCATTGAGGCCCACCTCGTACTCCTCCGCGGTGCTTCCCCATCCGACGTCCCGGATCCGGTCCAACGCCGCCTTGAGCGCGGCCGCGTCGGTAATGGTCGCGTCGGTGAAGCGCTCCAGCGGATCGGCGAGGACGGACGCGCGGACGCCCGCCGGGGCGAACGCCAGGAGCACCTTGCCGCTGGACGTGGCGTGCAGCGGCGTCTGCTGCCCCACCCAGTTGTGACTGGCGACGGAGGCGGCGCCGAGCGCCTGGGTGATGTTGACGGCGCGGTCGGCATCGAGGATCGCGACGTTGACGGTCTCACCCAGGTCGGCGGCGAGCCGCTCGCACGCGGCGCGGCTCTGCCGGGTCAGGTCGAGCTGGGCCGTTATCGCGCCGGCCAATCGCACCACGCCGAAACCGAGCCGGTAGGTGCCGCGCTCCTCGGCCTGCTCGACGAAGCCCCGACTCTCCAGTACGGCGAGGAGACGGAACGCCGTCGACTTGTGTACGCCCAGCTCCTTCCCGATATCGGTGACACCCGCGTCCCGCCGACGCGCCAGGATCTCCAGGATGCTGAGCGCACGGTCGACGGACTGTACGAGCGCGGGTCCGGAGTCGGCGGCTCGGGCGTCAGAAGAGTTGCTCATGGCGCAACGATAAGCGACGGCGTGCGATACGGCGAGATCCACCTTGTCGGGTAACCAAGATGTTTCGTCTCTTGACTACGCCCAGGCCTCCGTGCACGCTGTTGCGTATCTCACTAGCCGTTCCGCAATCCAAAACGGGACGCGTCCACAACGGGGCAATGGGGTGATTGGAGGCAGTGGCGTGATTCGCAGCATCGCAGTGGTCGGCGCCTCGCTCGCTGGCCTGTCCGCTGCCCGCGCCCTGCGCCAGCAGTCCTACGACGGGACGATCGTAGCCGTCGGCGCGGAGCGGCACGCCCCCTACGACCGGCCACCGCTGTCGAAGGCATTTCTGACCGGCGGATGCTCCGAGTCGGACCTGGCACTCGGCGACACCGACGAATCGCTGGACATCGACTGGCGGCTCGGCACCGCCGCGGTACGCCTGGACCCCCGCAGCCGCAGCGTCACCCTTGCCGACGGCGAGGAGATCCGCGTCGACGCGGTCATCCTCGCGACCGGTGCCAGGGCCCGGCGGCTACCCGGCGCGGAAGGCCTGGACGGGGTACACACCCTGCGCACCCTGGAGGACGCCGTGGCACTGCGAGCCGACCTCGTCGGTGCCGGACGGCTCGTGGTGATCGGAGCGGGCTTCATCGGGGCGGAGGTGGCCTCCAGCGCCCGGTCCCTCGGGCTCGACGTCACTGTGGTCGAGGCCGTCGCAACGCCGCTCGCCGGCCCCCTCGGCGTGGAAATGGGCTCCGTCTGCGCGGGCCTGCACGCCGACCACGGGGTCCGCCTGCTGACCGGCACCGGCGTCGCCCGACTGGTCGGCTCCAGGCGGGTGGAGGCGGTCGAACTCACCGACGGGACCCGGCTCCCGGCCGACGTCGTGGTGGTCGGGATCGGCGCCCAGCCCAACGTCGAGTGGCTGGCCGACTCCGGCCTCGACATCGCCGGCGGCGTCGTCACCGACGCGGCGGGCGCGACCAACCTGCCTGGCGTCGTCGCCACCGGCGACTGCGCCGTGTCGTTCAGCCCGTACGCCGGGGGCATCGTCCGCAGCGAGCACTGGACGCACGCGCTCGAGCAGCCGGCGAGCGCTGTCGCGACGTTGCTCGGGAGCCGCCGGGAACACACGGCCGTCCCGTACTTCTGGT
The DNA here is from genome assembly GCA_025965915.1 of Dactylosporangium sp. Lineage (GTDB taxonomy): Bacteria > Actinomycetota > Actinomycetes > Mycobacteriales > Micromonosporaceae > Planosporangium. The sequence continues at coordinate 4,929 of JAOPWA010000041.1, forward strand.
CCGACCAGTACGGCGTGCGCATCCAGTTCGCGGGGCACCGCAGCGACGGCGACACCGTCCGGATCGTCGAAGGCGACCCCGACCAGCGCAGCTTCCTCGCCGTGTACGAGCGCGACGGCCGCCCCGTCGCGGTGCTCGGCATGAACCAGCCGAAGCTGTTCACCAGATGGCGGCGTCAGCTACGGGCACCCGACCCCGCCCCGGCAGCGACCCCATGACGTCGCCACCTATGACTTCGCCACTCATCACTTCGCTACTCATCATCGACATACCGCACCAGGAGCGTGCATGATGCTTCCCGTCTGCCCTCTCAGCGCCATCCCGCCCGGCGAGTCGTACCGGTGGGACGTCGATCCCCCGATTGCGATCTTCCACACCGAGGACGGCCAGGTCTTCGCAGTCGACGACACCTGTACGCACCAGGACGCGTCGTTGGCCGACGGCTGGCTGGAAGGGTGCGAAATCGAGTGCCCGCTGCACGCGTCCCGCTTCGACCTGCGGACCGGACAGGTGGACGCGCCGCCGGCGAAGAAGCCGGTACGCACCCATCAGGTCACCGTCACCGACGGGGTGGTCCACGTCGCCCTGTCCGACGAGGCACCCAACCTTCCGCCCGGCCCCGGTCGCGGATGACCACGCCGGCGTCCGCCACCACCCCGATCCCCGCGCACCCGATCCCCGCGCACCCGATCCCCCATGCACACCGGAGCGAGGCGAGCCAGAAATGACCTCCGACCAGTACGACTTCGTCATCGTTGGCGGTGGATCCGCCGGCAGCGTGCTCGCCAACAGGCTGTCGGCCGATCCCGCCAACCGGGTTCTGGTCCTGGAGGCCGGCCGGCCCGACTACCCGTGGGACGTCTTCATCCACATGCCCGCGGCGCTGACGTTCCCGATCGGAAGCCGCTTCTACGACTGGAAGTACTCCTCCGAACCCGAGCCGCACATGAACGGGCGGCGCATCTACCACGCCCGGGGCAAGGTGCTCGGTGGGTCCAGCAGCATCAATGGAATGATCTTCCAGCGCGGCAACGCGATGGACTACGAGCGCTGGGGCGCCGACCCGGGCATGCAGACCTGGGACTACGCCCACTGCCTGCCGTACTTCAACAAGATGGAGTCCTGTCTCGCCTCGGACCCCGATGACCCGTTCCGCGGTCACGACGGCCCACTGGTGCTCGAACGCGGTCCCGGCACCAACCCGCTGTTCCGCGCCATGCTGCAGGCCACGCAGCAGGCCGGGTATCCGCCCACCGACGACGTCAACGGCGAACGGCAGGAGGGCTTCGGTCTCTTCGACCGCACCATCCGCAACGGCCGGCGGCTGTCCGCGGCACGGGCCTTCCTGCACCCCGCGATGAAGCGCCCCAACCTCGACGTGCGTACGCGCGCGTTCGTCACGAGAGTTCTCTTCGAGGGCAAACGGGCCGTCGGCGTCGAGTACAGCCACGGGCGTGGAGCGCTCCGCCAGGTGCGGGCCGGCGAGGTCATCCTCTGCGGCGGCGCCATCAACTCCCCGCAACTGCTGCAACTGTCCGGGGTCGGCAACGCCGACGAACTGCGCGCGCTGGGAATCGACGCCGTCCATCACCTTCCCGGCGTGGGCGAGAACCTCCAGGACCACCTCGAGGTCTACGTCCAGTACGCCTGCACGCAGCCGGTGTCGATGCAGCCATACCTGAAGTGGCGGTACCGGCCGTGGATCGGCGCCCAGTGGCTTTTCCTGCACAAGGGCCCCGGCGCCACCAACCACTTCGAGGCGGGCGGCTTCGCGCGCAGCAACGACACGGTGGCCTATCCGAACCTGATGTTCCACTTCCTGCCGATCGCGGTCCGCTACGACGGGTCGTCCCCGTCCGGCGGCCACGGCTACCAGGTGCACGTCGGCCCGATGTACTCGGACGCCCGGGGGTCGGTGAAGATCAAGAGCCGCGACCCGCGGGTCCACCCCGCGCTGCGCTTCAACTACCTGTCCACCGAGCAGGACCGGCGGGAGTGGGTCGAGGCCGTCCGGGTATCGCGGAACATCCTCAACCAACCGGCCCTGGACGCCTTCAACGGCGGCGAGACGTCCCCCGGACCGTCGGTGCAGACCGACGAGGAGATCCTCGACTGGGTGTCCAGGGAGGGCGAGACAGCCCTGCATCCGTCATGTACGGCCAAGATGGGCACCGACCAGATGTCCGTT
>JAOPWA010000014.1 GCA_025965915.1 Dactylosporangium sp.
GTGCGATCGCGAGTACCAGCTCAGGATCGCCGGACAGGTGCGCCTCCGCCACCCGGAACGCCGCGAGGATCGGCCGTAGCTGGTCGCGGGTCACATCGTCGGTGGTGGTGTGCTGGGAGCGGTCCACCAGGTGCAGGAACGTCTCGGTGGCCCGCGGGTCGCTCGCGTCCAGGCGCTCCGCGGCGAACGCCAACGCCAACCGCGGATCCTGCTGTACCTGCTGCGGCGGTGCCGGAACGATCTCCTTGAGGGTACGTATGCGGGCACCGGGTACGAGCTCGTGCCAGCTGCTGTCGACCACGGCGACGGCCTGAGCCCACTCCCCCGCGGCGAGCGCGTGCCGGATCGCGTCCGCCGGCATGTCGTGCGCGAAGTACCACTCGGCCGCCCGCCGGTGCAGCTGCGGTAGCTGCTCCGGCCGGCGGTGGCGCAGCTCGTTGTAGAGCATGAGCCCGAACAGCGGGTGGCAGCGGTACCAGCCGCGGCTGCCGCTGCCGTGCACCGCCAACAGGTTGGCCTGCTCGAGTGAAGCGAGGACCTGCTCCCCGTCGGTACGCCCCGTCAACGCCTGTACCAGCTCGGGACGCACCTGGTCGAGTATCGACGTCGCCAGCAGCACCTCGCGGATGTCGTCAGGCAGCTTGCCCAGCACCTCACCGACGAGGTACTCCCCCAGCGTCCGGTCGTGCACCGCGAACTCGGGTACCAGGCTGTCCGGGTCGGGGTGGTCTGCGACCGCGAGGGCCGCCAGGCGCAGTCCGGCGGCCCAGCCCTCCGTCATGGCATGCAGGCCCACCAGCGCCGGTTCCGCCAGCCGCACGTCGTGGGCGGCGAGCAGCTGCGCGGTCTCGGCGAGCGAGAACGCGAGCTGGGTGCTGCGGATCTCGGTCACCGCGCCGCGCATCCGCCACCGGTACAGTGCGAGCGCCGGGTCGGCGCGGCAGCCGAGTACGAGCCGCAGCCGGGCGGCGGCGCGGCCGAGTACGGTCTCCAGCTCCGTCCACACCTGCGCGTCGCTGACCTCGTGCGCGTCGTCGACGACCACGACGACGAGTGGACCGGGCGCCTCCAGCGCGGCGACGATCTCGTTGATGGTGCCGTCCCGGTCGTCCGCCCGGCGCGCGAACGGCTCGACCGTGCTCAACGCGGCGGCGAAGTGGTCCCAGAACTCGCCGCAATGGCGGGCCTCGGCGGTGAACCAGGCCACCGGGCCCGGCGCGCGCCCGGCACGCACCCACGCCGCCAGCAGGGTGGTCTTACCCCAGCCGGCAGGGGCGGAGACGATGGTCAGCGGGTGGGTGACGGCCTGGTCCAGCAGCTCGAACAGGCGCGGCCGCTCGACGAGGTTCGGTGGCGGCTGCGGTATGACCGGCTCCGCCAGCAGGGGCTCGATGGCGCCGGGTGGGAACGCGTCGATCACGGCGACCGTGGGGTCGGGCCGGCTCTCAGGAATCATGCCGGCCCCCTACCGGCCGAAACCGGCACGCTCAGGCGGTGCACCGACCACTCACCCCTGGGTGCGGCCCCGTGCGACCGTGCGGAGCCTCGATTGCCATACCTGCCGTTCACCCGGCGGTCCCCCCGCCCGTTGATGTGTAACACGCCGGGAATTCTTTAGGGACCTGAGGTGATCCGTCTTCACCCCGTGAAGGTGAAGCACAAACCCCTCGCCAGCGGCCTGCGCGGCCTCCACGGCCGGCGTCGGCACCCCATCCATCATGCATCCTCACGGTTGGGCGCGCCTCGCTCCGGCCGGACCACGCATTCGGGTCGCAAACGGGGCGGGAGCGACCACCCTCCGCAGGTGAGGTGCGCTAACCCGGGCCCCCACCAGGATCGACGGCGTCACGATTGGGATGCGAACTCAAGGGAGGTGGCCGCTGAAGGAGGCTCGCCAGGCGGGCCGCGACAGGTAGCACACTCACCCGCCGGGCGGCTTATCCGGCCGACAATGCCGCCCGCTCCTGCCGCACGTGACACGCCATGGTCCGCCGGCGAGTCCGGCCGAGCTATCCGGGATGGAGGAGTCGCCCAATGACCACACGCACGAACGCATGGTCGGGCTGGATCAGCTTCGCAACGGTCATGCTGACGATGATCGGAGCGTTCAATATCGCGGAGGGCCTGGCCGCCCTCATGATGAGCACGGTCAGCTACATCGACGCGGGCCGCCTGGTAGTGGTCAACCTGACCGCGTGGGGTGTGCTGGCCCTGGTCTCCGGGGCGCTGCTCCTCGCCATCGGCCTGGGCTTGTTCGCGCGCAACGAGATGGCGCGGGTGGCCGCGATCGTCCTCGTCGCCCTGCACGCGCTCATCCAGCTCGCCGCGCTCGCGGCGTTCCCGATCTGGTCGCTGCTGATGATCGCGCTGGACGTTGTGGTCCTGTTCGCGTTGACGGTCCACTGGTCCGAGGCCGGGGCCACGGTCGAAACGGAGCCTCAGCCGGTCGCCGACGCGCACCCGGCGGGCGGCCGGCCGGCGGCCTGACCTGCGCCGCCGGCGGGTCCGGTACGGGTCACCACCACTGCTCGTGGCGCAGCACGCGCGCCTTCGCGGCGGCGAATTCCTGCGTGGTCAGCACGCCCCGCTCAGCCAGGTCGACGAGCTGGCTGAGCTGGGCGACGACGTCGTCACCCCCACCGGCGGTCGACGGCGGCGTCGAGATCGGGCTCGGGGGTACGGGCTGCCGGGCCGTGCCCGCCAACCATCCCGCCGACAGCGCGGCGACGGCCTCCTCCGCCCTGCGGTGTGCCAGACCGATGCTCAGGGCGCCGCGCAGCAGCGGAGCTCCATGTCGGCGGGTCGACATAAGGTGTCCCTCCTCGTCAGTACTGGTCAACGGGCGGTGCTGCCGGGGCCTCGCGGCCGCATCGCGCTTCGTTCGCGTACGCCTCGGGAATTCTCACCGCGGCGACGAGCGTGCCGCCCAGATCGCGCACGGCGGCGTCGGTCTTACGTGCCCACATGTGTTCGATCAGCAGGGCGAGCGCGACGGTGCCGGCGTCCAATGCCTGCCCGACCTCGTCGACGTCAGCGGCGTCGATCAGGCTGCGGCCCGGGTCGGCGAAGTCGTAATCGGTGGCCAGGCCCGCGAGCGCCGCCACGTCCGCGAACTCAGCGCCGCGGACCCGACCGTCGCGGTCCTTCGCCACCGTCAGCGCGTCGACGATCCGGACGTCACCGCCGACCTCAACGGCCCGTAACACGGACGCGACCCGGTCCGGTAGCTCCTCGCCTGGAAATGCCACGACCAGGAACTCCAGTGGACCGATTCCCGCCATAACCGCTCCTGTGCTGCTGCCAAGGCCCCGGCCGGCGGCCGGGGCGTTGCCCGCAATGTTGGGCCTCGATCGGGTGAGGCGGCGTCACCCGATGCGGTCATGGTCCGGCGGGTCCGATGTCACCCTCACCGGCACCGGCACCGGCGGTCGGATTCATCCGCCTGAGGTGAGGAGGGTGCCGACGATCCACTCACGGACAGGGTCAGGCCGTCGCGGGCTGTCCCGGCTCACTAGGCTGGCCGCTGTGAGCCGACCCCTGCTGCTCGTCGACACCGCCAGCCTCTACTTCCGGGCCTACTTCGGCATCCCCGAGTCGGCGGTAACCGCGCCGGACGGCACTCCGGTCAACGCCGTACGGGGCTTCCTCGACATGCTCGCGACGCTGGTGCGTACCCGACGACCGGGACGTGTGGTGTGCGCGCTGGACGAGGACTGGCGGCCCGCATGGCGGGTGGCGCTGATTCCCGGGTACAAGGCCCAGCGGTTGACCGCCGACGGCGGCGAACTGACCCCGGACGGGCTGTCCCGCCAGGTACCGATCATCCTCGACGTCCTCGACGCGCTCGGCGTGCCGGCGATCGGGGTGGCCGGTTATGAGGCCGACGACGTCATCGCTACGCTCGCCGCCCGCGAACCCGGCCCCGTCGAGGTTGTCTCCGGCGACCGGGACCTGTTCCAGGTGATCGACGACGACCGCGACGTGCGGGTGCTGTATTGCGGTCGCGGCGTGTCCAAGCTCGAGGTCTACGACGACGCGGCGGTTCGCGCGCGGTACGGGGTGCCGGCGGCGGCGTACGCGGACTTCGCGGCGATGCGCGGCGACCCGAGTGACGGGCTGCCCGGCGTGGCCGGTGTCGGTGAGAAGACCGCGGCCCGCCTGGTCGACCGGTACGGCAGCCTGGCCGGTGTGCTCGCCGCCCTCGACGACCCGGGCGCGGGGTTCGCGCCCGGGTTACGCACGAAGTTGCAGGCCGGTCGCGACTATCTCGGTGTGGCACCCGAGGTCGTACGGGTGGCCCGGGACGTCGCGGTGCCGCCGGTTGACGGCCGCCTACCGTCCGCGGCCGAGGGCGAGCGGGTGCTCGCCCTCGCCGAGAAGTGGAACATCGCGGGCGCCGCGCGGCGCGCGGTCGACGCACTGACCGCCTAGCCGCGGTGGGCGCCCCCGATCCGCGGGTTGACGGGCGTCCAGGTGCGGTTGAGCGTTGCCGTGTCCGCCGGTGCGGCGTGCGCGGGGGGCGTGGCGGAGCTGCCTGGCTGCGGCGCCTGGTTGGTGCCCCAGGCGGGCCCGTCCGGGCCGTCACCCGATGGCGCCTCGTCCGTCGCGTACACCGCGTGCGCGCCCGGCACCCGCACCACCGCCCGCACCGGATGGTGCACCTCGTCCGGTCGGTTATCGGCGGGTCCGGCGGCGGTGGCGACAGCGGCGGTGGCTGCGGCGGGAGTGGCGGCGGCTGGCGTGGCTGCGGCTGGCGTGGCGGCCGCGGGAGT
>JAOPWA010000077.1 GCA_025965915.1 Dactylosporangium sp.
GGCACCCGAGGAGGTGCGCCGCCGCCCCGCCACCCACATGCTCATCCGGCGACTACTCGACGTCACGTCCGGACAGTCCTCGCTGCTGCTACGTCAAGTCGCCAACCGGGCCGGCATCGCGAACTGATACCGCTGGATGAGTTACACCCAAGATCGCAGCTCAACCCGGGCACTCCGCGTCCGCCCTGACAGGGTTCTTCGTTCGGCTCCTGCGGGGCACGGCGGACGCCATCATGGGCGTGGGTTGTCGTCCCGGCGAGGGCGCTGGCCCGGCAGGAGCGGAACCAGCGCCCGGGCAACGGGGAGGGTCAGATGTAGCTCCCCGTCGACGGCGTCGGTCGCTTCCCGGGCGGCGGCGGTAGCGCTGGCCTCACCGGAGTGACACATCGGCGGCTCGGGAAGCGACCGGGTAGCCTTGCCGATCTGTACGCCTGCCCTGCGATTGGAGAGTGTCGCCGGCCATGACGTCTGACGATGGCTGGGTCGCGCCTGTCGACGCCAGCGAGCCCACCGCGCAGCATGACGATCTTGAGCATTGGCTGCGCGATATCCGGACCGACCTGACCGATGATCCGCCCGACTGGGTGGCCACCGCCAATGCCAGTGACAGCGCCGAAGCGCCGCTGGATGCCAAGGCGCCGCCGGCTTTCGGCAACGGCGGCACGGGGCCCCAGTCGCGCGGGGCGCAGACCGTCGGGCGCCACCGCGCGGAGGACTGACCCGGCCGACAGCGCCTTGCCAGGTCGTGTCGGCCGGGTCAGTGACTGCCTTACGTTCGCGAACGCTCCCGCGTCACCGCAGCCAAAGGCTCATTGAGCGGGCAGGTAGCCGTTCTGGTGGCGCTGCTGCGGAACGCCCGAGTCGCTGCCACGACTGCCCGGTATTGAGGGCGTTGACTTGTCCCATTGAGCCGCTGGTCCGTCATCAGCGCCGCCCACTGTGCGGGATGGCTTCCGTGCCGGACGTGGATGCTGGACCACGTCCGGCGATCCGTGGTCGTTGGATCACCATATGCCTCGATGAGGAGGCGGCTACGCCACAACGCCGGTAGTCGACGGCCGGCCTTGCCGCGGGCCGCGCTTGCCCGACCCCGGCACGTGTGAACTCCTGGTTCATCGACCGCTGTTTGGTCTGGTCGCTGCGCGGGTACGCGACAGAAAGCAGGGCAATCCGGCCTGCGGGCGGTCGGAGCGCGGGGGCAGCAACTGCAGCGCCCGATGTGGACGGCGACCGTTGTAGTGACGGGCATATTCACCGAGTGCTCGGCGTAGATGTCGTCTGCCGAAGATGAGCATGTGGTCGGTGACCTCGCTGCGGGCGGTGAGCACGAACCATTCCGCGTAGGCGTTCGCCCGCGGGCTTCGCGGCGGGATCTTGCAGACGGTGATTCCGACGTCGGCCAGTACAGCGTCGAAGGCGTCGGTGAACGGCGCCCTCGTGAGTGCCAGGTAGGGCAGTCGCAGCAGCACGATGGCCCATCATGGCACCCACGTCCGGTGGTCTCCAGGCGTTTGACAGCGGCCATGTACAGACTGCTTCGATGCTTCCTCGACGAGTTCCGCCAAGCCTTCTGAACTGCACGGATGCAATATTCGGCACCCACAGGCGGTGGCTGCGGGGCATGCTCATCCGTCGTCGGGTGTGATCGTCTCTAGCGCGTCGTGGAGGGCGGCGCGTGAGGTGATGCCGAGTTTGGGGAATGCCCGGTGCAGGTGGGCGCCGACCGTGCGGTGGGACAGGAACAGCCGTTCGCCGATCTGTTTGTTGGTCAGGCCGGTGGCGGCCAGCGTGGCGATCTGTCGTTCCTGCGCGGTCAGTGAGGCTGCTCGGGCGCCGGGTCGGGCGGTGGTGGGGATCCCGGTGGCGCGGAGTTCGTTGCGGGCGCGTTGTGCCCAGGGCTGGGCGCCGAGTCGGTCGAGGGTTTCGAGGGCGGCGCGCAGGTGCAGGCGGGCGCGGGTGGTGTCGCGGGTGCGGCGTAGCCATTGTCCGTAGGCGAGGTTGATGCGGGCCTGTTCGAACGGCCACCGCTCGGCCTCGGGCAGCGACAGCGCGGCCTCAAACAGCGGGCCGGCGTCGTCGTCGGGGGCGGCCAGGGCGGCGGCCCCGGCGGTGATCAGGGCCATGCGCGGGGAGATGCCGGCGATGCCGGCCTGCTGGGCGGCGGCGACGTGCGCGCGGGCCTGGTCGGCGCGTCCGGTGCGCACGGCCGCTTCGACCAAGTCCATGACCATCCAGAAACCGGGAATGCCGGGGCTGGGCGTGCCGGGCGGGTTGATCTGGGACGCCTGGGCGTAGGCGTCTTCGTAGTCGCCCTGGCCTAGGGCCGCGATGGTGCGCGCGTACCGGGCGAACGTTTGCGTCAGCCCGATGCCGCGTGGCGCGGCCCAGGTCGTGATCTCGTCAGTCAGGGCCCGGGCGAGGTCCACGTTGCCGCGGGCGGCCGCGGTGAGTGCCAACCGGCACCGCAGCTGACCCTCAACAAGGTGGTGGCCGTGGGCGGCTGCCAGGTCCAGCCCCTCCCTCGCCAGTGTCTCGGCCTCGTCCCACTGCCCGTGGTGATAGGAGTCGACGCTGAGCAGCAGTAATCCGGTAATGACCAGGCCGATCGCACCGCCGTCGCGTTCTCGTTCGATCATGCGCCGGCACAGGTGCCGATACTCGGACAGCATGTCCACCCGCAGGGCCGCCCAGGCCAGGGGGGCGAACTGCCAGGCTGCCACGTCGGCGGGGAGGGCGGCGAAGGCGCGGGCGAGGCCCTCCCGCACCGTGCCGGAGCTGCGTGCGGGGTCGGCGTACGCGTCGTAGCACAGCCGCAGCGGCGTTACTCCCTCCGGGTTGAACCGGGTCAGCGCGGACTCGAGGAGTTCCCACGACTCGGATCGGGCGCCGAATTGGCAGACGAACAGCAGCGCGTGCAGCAGGTTGTTGACCCAGGCGCTGTTGGTCTCGGCTGTGTCCGCGTCGTCGAGCGCCCGGGCCAGGAGGCGGTGCGCGGCATCGATATCGCCCTCACCCATCGTGAGAAGGAAGGCCGCCGTGGCTGCGAAGATCGATCCGGTCGGCGTGCCCGGTGCCTGCCGGGCGTCGGCCAACAGCCGGGGCGCCGTGTCGAGCTGACCGGCCACGCTGGCGAGGAAGGCGGCCTCGACCAGCCGGCGGGATCGGTCGACCGGTTGCGGGCTGAGTTCGCCGGCCCGCACCAGCGCGGCCACCGCGGCGGACACGCCGCCGCGCCGCCAGGCGGAGAGGGCCGCCTCCCCCAGCGCCCGGGCCACCGCCTCGTCGGGTCCGGTCGCGGCTTCGGCCAGATGCCACGCCCGGCGGTCGGGGTCGCCGGCCAGCGCGACCGCGAGGGCCTGGTGCGCCAACCGACGCTCACCCGGCGACGATGTCTGCACGATCGCCGATCGGATCAGCGGATGGCAAAACGACAGGCGGCCCCCGACCGCATCGGCGTGGACGAGGCTGGCCTGCTGCGCCGGGGCAAGGTCATCGACATCCGAACGGCCAGGCGCGGCCGACCGGATCGTGGCCAGGTCGGCGTCGGCTTCCAGCGCGGCCAGCAGCAGCAGTTGCCGGGTCGGTGCGGGCAGGGCCCGCACCCGGGCGGCGAAGATCGCCTCCAGCCGCCGGGAAAGCGGCAGCGATCCGGGCAGCGTGTCCTGGCCGGAGCGCTGCCGGTCGGTCAGCGCCGCGGGCAGTTGCAGCAGCGCGAGCGGGTTGCCGGCAGCCTCGTCGAGCAAACGGCGCCGCACCGGCGGCGCCAGGTCCGGATACCGCGCGTCCAACACGACGGCCGCCGGCTGCTCGGCCAGTGGGCCGACCTCCCGTTCGGGCAGCCCGACCCGGTCGAAGAAGCCGTCCACCCCGGTCCGCCCGGCGGCCAGGAACACGATCGGATCGTCGCCGATGCGGTCGGGGGCCGCCTGTCGTTTTGCCATCCGCTGATCCGATCGGCGATCGTGCAGACA
>JAOPWA010000092.1 GCA_025965915.1 Dactylosporangium sp.
TCGTTGGCGCCGCCATCCTTGTGGGGCACCATCCGGACGACCTCGTCGCCGCGCAACTCCGCCTTGAACGAGCAGCCCACGCCGCAGTAGGCGCAGGTGGTGAGCACGCTGCGGGTCGGCATGCCGAGTGCGACGACGGAACGCTCCTGCAGCGTCGCGGTCGGGCAGGCCTGGACGCAGGCGCCGCAGGACACGCACTCGGACTCCATGAAGCTCTCACCGGCACCGGCGGCGACCTTGGAGTCGAATCCGCGGCCCTCGATCGTCAGGGCGAAGGTGCCCTGCACTTCATCACAGGCGCGTACACAACGCGAGCAGGCGATGCATTTGCTCGCGTCGAAGTCGAAGTAGGGGTTGGAGGTGTCCTTGGGTGCGTCGAGGTGGTTCTCGCCGTCGAAGCCGTAGCGGACCTCCCGCAGGCCCACCACTCCTGCCATGTCCTGCAACTCGCAGTCGCCGTTGGCCGAGCAGGTCAGGCAGTCCAGGGGGTGGTCGGAGATGTAGAGCTCCATGACGCCGTTGCGCAGCTTGGCCAGCTTCGGTGTCTGCGTACGGACCCGCATGCCTGGCGCGACCGGCGTGGTGCACGACGCCGGGGTTCCCCTGCCGCCCTCCACCTCCACGAGGCACAGGCGGCAGGAACCGAACGGCTCGAGGCTGTCGGTGGCGCACAGTTTCGGAATGTCGATCCCGGCCAGCGCCGCCGCCCGCATCACCGACGTGCCTTCGGGTACCCGTACCTGGTGTCCGTCGATCTCGACGTCCACGGTCGCCTCGCCGGTACGTGCCGGGGTGCCGAAGTCCGGCTCCTTGAGCAGGCTCATGCTGTTCCCTCCGTCATCGAGCCGACGGCATGTCTTTGTGCGAACTCACCGTTTGGTGCGAAGTCATCGGGAAAGTGCGCCAACGCGCTGCGCACCGGCATCGGGGTCAGCCCGCCCATCGCGCACAGCGATCCATCGGTCATGAGGTCGCAGAGGTCGCCGAGCAGCACGAGGTTCTTCGACCTGTCCTCGCCGGCGACGATCCGGTCGATGACCTCGACGCCGCGCACGGCGCCGACGCGACAGGGGGTGCACTTGCCGCAGGACTCCTCGGCACAGAACGCAAAAGCAAATCGCGCCTGGCGCGCCATGTCGACGGTGTCGTCGAAGACGACGACTCCGCCGTGTCCGAGCATCGCGCCGGCCGCCGCGAACGCCTCGTAGTCCATCGGAAGATCGAACCGCGACGTCGGCAGGTACGCCCCGAGCGGCCCACCGACCTGGACCGCCCGGACCGGCCGCCCCGAACGGGTACCGCCGCCGAAGCGCTCGACGAGCTCGCCGAGGGTGATGCCGAAGCCGGTCTCGACGATACCGCCGCGCGCGATGTTGCCGGCGAGCTGAAAGACCTGCGTGCCGCGGGAGCGTCCGACGCCGTGACCGGCGAAGGCGGCCGCACCGTCGGCCAGGATCATCGGTACCGATGCCAAGCTCAGTACGTTGTTGACTACGGTCGGCTCGCCGAACAGGCCCTGCAGCGCCGGTATCGGCGGTTTGGCCCGGACCATGCCGCGCTTGCCTTCCAGGCTCTCCAGCATGGAGGTCTCCTCGCCGCAGATGTAGGCGCCGGCGCCTACCCGGACGAAGAGGTCGAAGGACAGTTCCGAGCCGAGGATGCGCTCCCCCAGCCAGCCGTGCGCGTACGCGATCTCGATCGCCGAGCGGACCGTGGCGACGGCGTCGGGGTACTCGGAGCGGATGTAGACATAGCCCTCGCTGGCGCCTACGGCGTACGCGGCTATCGCCATGCCCTCGATGAGGGTGAACGGGTCCCCCTCCATGAGCATGCGGTCGGCGAAGGTGCCGCTGTCGCCCTCGTCGGCGTTGCAGCAGACGAACTTCAGCTCCGCCTCGGCGTTCAGGACCGTTCGCCACTTGATCCCGGTGGGGAAGCCGGCCCCGCCTCGACCCCGCAGCCCGGACTCGGTGACCTCGGTGACGACGTCGGCCGGGGTCAGCTCCAGCGCCCGCCGTAGGCCGGCCAGCCCGCCGTGGGTCAGGTATTCCTCGGCGGACAACGGGTCGGTGACGCCGACCCTGGCGAAGGTGACCCGGGTCTGGTCGCGCAGCCACGGGATGTCATCGGTAAGGCCGAGCCGGCTCTCGTGCGCCGCGCCGTCGAGCATCCCGGCGGCCACCAGGTCCTCGACGTCCTCCGGGCTGACGGGCCCATAGGCGATCCGGCCCTGCGGCGTGACCACCTCGACCAGCGGCTCGAGCCAGAGAATCCCGCGGGAACCGTTGCGTACCAGGCGGATCGGCCGACCCGCCGCCGCGGCGGCCCGCGCGATCCGGTCGGCGACCTCGTCCGCACCCACCGACCGGGCCGCCGAGTCGCGGGGGACGTAGACCGTCACAGGGCTGTTCACGAGCTGACCCCCAGCAGGCTGTCCAGGCGGTCCGGGTCGACCCGGCCGTGCAGTCGATCGCCGACCTGTACGGCCGGACCGAGCGCGCAGTTGCCGAAGCAGAAGGCCTGCTCCAACGTGACGGCACCGTCCGCGGTCGTCTCGCCGAACGAGACGCCGAGACGCGCTGCGGCGTGATCGGCCAGTGCTGCGGCGCCCACCGCCTGGCACGCCTCGGCCCGGCAGATGCGCACGGTGGTGCGGCCGGGCGGGGTTGAGCGGAAGTCGTGGTAGAAGGTGACGACGCCGTGCACGTCCGCGCGGGAGAGGTTCAGCTCGTCGGCGAGGATCGGGATGACCGCCGGGTCGACGTGGCCCAGCTCGGCCTGGATGCCGTGCAGGATCGGCAACAGCGGGCCGCGCTCGCCGCGGTGGGCCGCCACGATCGACCGCACCTGCTGCTCCAACGACTGCTCCGGCATCGACGCCATGACCAGTCCCTCCGATCGCCTGACACGAGATGTAGGTCACGATCGCGTGCTTTGTCAGTGCTGGTCAAGGGGTTCTTCGCTATCAAGCGATAGCCCGCTGTTATCAAGCCGACGGGGTTGGCCGCACGTGCCGGTGCACCAGTCGGTCCAGCGTGCCGCGCACGTCGGCGCGGTGTGCCACGTCCACGAGAGCCCTGGCCAGGATCAACCCCGGATCTCGATCGGCCAGCACGAGGCCGACCTGGTGTGATCGGCGCGGCCGCTCCAGGGGCACCACCCGCATCCCCTCAGGTACGCCGAACAGGTACAGCCAGGCGTGTGCGATCACGCTGGACCATCGGTGCGTCGCGACGTGGGCGTAGAGGGCCGAGACGGTGTCGGTCTCGATGGACGGAGTGACGGTCACACCGGCGTCCGCGAAGTTCCGGTCCAGGATCCGGCGGTTCTGCATCGTCGGTAACAGCAGGCACAGCGGCGTGTTCGCGACCTCGGCCCACCCGACGCTGTTCCGGCCGGCGAATTCGCTGTCCATCGGCGTCAACAGCAGGTAACGCTCCCGGTACAGCGGCACCGTCAGTACGTTTCCGAGCGGCTCCCCGTCGAGATAGGTCATTCCCATGTCGAGGTCGAACTCGGCCAGTCGATGCGCGATCTCGCGGGACGACAGGGACTCGAGCGAGACCCTGGCCAGCGGGTGCTCGTCACAGAACGGTGTGGTCAGCAACGAGGCAGCTGTCAGGGCGGTAGGAATCGCCCCGATCCGCAAGACGCCCGACATTCCGGTCTGCATGGCCGAAAGGTCGTCGTGCAGTGCATCGCGCTCGGCCAGGATGCGGCGCGCCCACATCACCACCCGCTCGCCCTCCGGCGTGAAGCCCTCGAACCGCTGGCCCCGCCGCACGATGGCGACTTTGAGATCGCTCTCCAGCTTGCGGATGCCCGCCGAAAGCGACGGCTGGGACACGTGGCAGGCCTCGGCCGCCCTGGCGAAGTGGCGTTCCTGCGCCAACGCCGTCAGATACTCCAGCTGACGCAACAGCACCGCACACTCCTACCGGTTGTTACCCAGACCGAGAGCCCCTCCACACGGCTGGACCGTTTCTTCCGCGTCCCTCGACTACGAGAAAGAAGTCCAGATGTGCGACCTCAACCCATGGACTAGAGATCATAAAGGAGGGCCACAGGATGCGACCTGTGCAAATGTCCGTCGGCTCGCGCGAGCGATGACTGGGCCGCGCTGGATGCGATAGTGGCCGATGTGACGACGCCGACCGGAAGCGTTCACGGCCTACCGACGATGACCTGCTCGACGGCGCGATAGACATTCATCGGCTACGAAGGACCGCATGCTTGCAGACCTGCGACGGCCGGCGGGCCACCGCCACCGGATGGATCTGCCCCAAACCCGGAGGACCCACGACCATGCGACGGATGATCAGGGTACTGCTGGCCACGACGATACTGCTG
Organism: Dactylosporangium sp.; assembly: GCA_025965915.1. GTDB lineage: Bacteria > Actinomycetota > Actinomycetes > Mycobacteriales > Micromonosporaceae > Planosporangium. The sequence continues at coordinate 4,351 of JAOPWA010000092.1, forward strand.
CCGGCGACCAGCTGTACCCGCAGCAACAACTACGCAGCGGGGCCTGCCGAGAATTACTTCCACGATCTCGGCGCTGAGAACTATCCGGGCGCCTGCCGGCTGCTCACCGACGACCTGCGCCAGCGGCTCGGCGACTGCGCCGCGGTTCTGCGCACTCGTTGCGCCGGTCTGCCGACCAGCGAGCTCCTCGAGTTGCAACGGGTAAGCGTCAACCACGTCGTCTACCACGGAAAGAGCAGCGCCCTGGTCTACCCGCAGGACGTAAAGACGTACCGGACAGTCAAGGTCAACGTGAAAGGCAGTCCGGCGCCACGTAGCAGCGCTGTTCGCTCGCTCGCCGCGAACCACGCGACCGATGGCAAGGCGCTGCAGTTGACCAAGATAGGCGACCTTTGGCAGATATCCGGCGGGGTGTAGATCCCCTCACGTTCTCCGGGTTCGCTGGTGTCGGGATCGCCGCAATCCGCCGCGTTCGATCAGCCACATCTGATCAGCCGCGTTCGATCAGATGCCCGACGATGGCCGGACCGGCAACGGCCACGCCGGAGCCGTCACGGCGCTTGTCCTCGGCCGGCAGGTCGACCGGCTCTCCCCTGTCGGTGGCCCCGACCGGGCGCGCCCCTACCCAAGCGACAGCCAGCCGGGTCTCGCCCTTGAGGAACCGCTGGGCGCGGACTCCGCCCGTCGCCCGCCCCTTGGCCGGGTACTCCGCGAACGGGGTGACCTTCACGCTGTCGCCGGTGGAGGTGACGACCATCGGCTCGCCGTGCACGGTGTCGTCGGTGCGGACGGCACTGAAGAAGACGACCTCCGCGTCGGCGGCGAGCTTGATTCCGGCCATCCCGCCGCCCTTGAGGCCTTGCGGACGGACGACTGTCGCGTTGAATCGCAGCAGCGACGCGTCCGAAGTCACGAAGGCGAGGGTCTCGATCCCATCGGTCAGCCAGGTGGCGCCGACGACCTCGTCGCCGTCCTTGAGACTGATGACCTCGAACTCGTCGGAACGGACCGGCCACTCCGGCGCGCACACCTTCACCGCACCCTGGCGGGTACCCAGGACCAGGCCCGGCGATCCGGCGGCCTGCGCGCCAAGGGGGGCCAGACCGATGACCCTCTCCCCCGGCTGCAACGGCACCAGCTCGCTGGCGGACATACCGCCGCGCAGCGACACCGTTCCGGCCTGCTCCGGCAGCACCGGCAGCGGCAGCACCTCGGTCTTGAACGCCCGCCCCCTGTTGGTCACGAGGAGCACCTGGCCGCGGGCGGTCGTGTGAACGCTCGCCCGGATGGTGTCGTGCTTGGTGCGGCCGTTGCGGCGGCGGCCCTCAGCCGCTTCCTCGGACTCGGCGGCGGTTCGGGCGACCAGACCCGTCGCCGACAGGATCACCTGGCACGGATCGTCGGCGACCTCCAGCGGCCCGGCCGGCGCGGACGCGGCGAGTACCTCTTTGAGATCACCGTCGATGAGCGTGGTCTGCCGCGGGGTCGCGAACTCCTTGGCGACCTTCGCCAACTCGTCGGAGACGACCTTCTTGAGGACGCTTTCGTCGTCCAGGATCCTCGACAACTCTGCGATCTCGCCGCGGAGCCGCTCCTGCTCGGTCTCCAGTTCGATCCTGTCGAACTTGGTCAGTCGCCGCAGCGGCGTGTCGAGAATGTAGGTGGCCTGGATCTCGGAGAGCTTGAACTGCCTCATCAGGGCGTCCTTGGCGGCCTGCGCGTTCTCGCTACCCCGGATCAGCCGGACCACCTTGTCGATGTCGAGCAGCGCGATCAACAGGCCGTCCACCAGGTGCAGACGCTCCTGCCGCTTGCGGCGCCGGAACGCGGTGCGACGGGTCACCACCTCGTACCGGTGGGCGAGGAACACCTCGAGGAGCGCCTTGAGGCCGAGCGTCTGCGGCTGTCCGTCCACCAGGACCAGGTTGTTGACGCCGAACGACTGCTCCAGGGGCGTGAGCCGGTAAAGGTCGGCGAGCAGCGCCTGCGGGTTCACCCCGACCTTGCACTCGATGACCAACCGGGTACCGTTCTCCCTGTCGGTCAGGTCCTTGACGTCGGCGATGCCTGACAGCCGCTTGGTCTTGTTCACCTCATCGGTGATCTTCTCGATGACCTTCTCGGCCCCGACACCGTAGGGCAACTCCCGCACGGTGATGGCCTGGCGACCCCGGCTGCCCTCCAGCGGACCGATCTCGACCTGTCCGCGCATCCGCACAACGCCACGGCCTGTCTCGTACGCCTTGCGCACCTCGTCCAGGCCCAGGAGCAGGCCGCCTGTCGGCAGGTCCGGGCCCGGCACAAACTCCATCAACTTGTCCAGGGTCGCGGTCGGGTGCGTGATCAGCCACCGCGCTGCCGCTACCACCTCACCGAGATTGTGCGGGATCATGTTCGTAGCCATACCGACCGCGATACCCGACGTGCCGTTCACCAGGAGGTTGGGAAACGCCGCGGGCAGGACCGCCGGCTCCTGCAACGACCCGTCGTAGTTGGGACGGAAGTCGACGGTCTCCTCGCCCAGTTCCCCGACGAGAAGCATCGCCTGACGCGACATCCGCGCTTCCGTGTAGCGGCTCGCGGCCGGTCCGTCGTCCGGGGATCCGAAGTTACCGTGCCCGTCGATGAGTGGCACGTTCAGGGAGAAGTCCTGCGCGAGGCGCACCATCGCGTCATAGATCGCCGAGTCGCCGTGAGGATGGTATTTACCCATGACGTCGCCGACGACGCGCGCCGATTTGACGTAGGCGCGGTCCGGTCGGTAACCCTGGTCGTTCATCGAGAACAAGATCCGCCGGTGGACCGGTTTGAGCCCGTCACGCGCGTCCGGCAGAGCACGTGAGTGGATCACAGAGTAGGCGTACTCCAGGTACGAATCCTCGACCTCGGTGGTCAGCGGGTTGTCGATGACCTGTGCGCCCGCCTGATCGAAAGCGGACAGATCAACCTTCGATTGCGTGCCCTTGCTGCGTGCCACTGCTCAGCGCTCTCCTCCACGAACGTGGGACTACCCCAGGTATATCGGCTCGTCCTGACACAAGGCCCGCTCCCCGGGCGGCGCATGCCAGGACCTATCTCGTGGTGCCAACCTCAACGATGTCGGGCCGCACCTGTGTACGCGTGTGCCTCGGTCAGGCGTCGATCGCCTCTCGGTCCACGCGCCGGGCGGATTCGACCAGCCAGAGCCGGCGAGGCTCGACCTTCTCGCCCATCAGCAGTTCGAGCGATTTCTCGGCCGCTTCGACGTCGTCGAGGGTGATGCGCCGGACCGACCGGACGGCCGGGTTCATGGTCGTTTCCCACAGTTCATCGGCGTTCATCTCGCCGAGTCCCTTGAATCGGGGCACCGGCGTGACGATCTGCTTGCCGGCCTTCTCCAGCCGAGCGACCGTCTGCTCCATCTCCGTCTGCGAGAAGGTGAAGATCGTCTCGGTGTTCCGCCCCTTCGTCGTGATCTTGTGCAACGGGGGCATCGCCGCGTACAGCCGGCCCATCTCGATCACCGGACGCATGTACTTCGCGAACAACGTGATCAACAGGGTTCGGATGTGCGCTCCGTCAACGTCGGCGTCGGCCATCAGAATGACCCTGCCGTAGCGCATCGCTTCCACGTCGAACGTGCGTCCCGTACCCGCACCGAGCACCTGCACGATCGAGGCGACCTCGGCGTTCTTCAGCGTGTCGGCCAGGCTCGCCTTCTGCACATTAAGGATCTTTCCACGGATCGGCAGCAGCGCCTGGTACTCCGCGACCCGCGCCATTCTCGCGCTACCCAGGGCGCTGTCACCTTCGACGATGAACAGTTCGCTGCGCTCAACCCCGGTTGAGCGGCAGTCCACCAACTTCGGCGGCATCGACGCGCCCTCGAGAGCGGTCTTGCGCCGTGCGGCGTCCTTCTGCTGCTTCTGCGTCAACCGGACCCGAGCGGCGTCCACGATCTTCTGCATGACCGTACGGGCCTCGGCCTTGGTCCTGCGGTCGTCCACCCACGCCTTGATGTGCTGTTCGACGACCGTCTGGATCACCTTGGTGACCGCCGCGGTCGACAGTTCGTCCTTCGTCTGCGACGTGAACTGCGGCTCCGGGATCCGGACGTGGATGACCGCGGTCATGCCCTCCAGGACATCGTCGAGAACAGGCGGCTCCTCCTTCGGCTTGAGTAGGCCCCGGCTGTTCTTGATCGCGTCGGTCAGGGCACGCACGGCGGCGCGCTCGAACCCCTTACGGTGCGTGCCACCGTGCACGTTGCGGATGGTGTTCGTGAAGCACTCCACGGTCCGCTCGTAGCCGGTCCCCCACCGGAACGCGACCTCAATCTCGGCGCGGCGCTCGACGTTGGACTGCATGACGCCGTTCTCGTCAGCGGCGTTCTCCTTGTACCTGCCCTCGCCGTTGATCAACAGCGTTCCGGAAACCGCCTTCTCCCCGGCCGGGGAGAGGAAGTCCACCATGTCGGCCAGGCCGCTGGGGAAGTGGAACGTCTCCGTACTGATCGCGCCATCGGTGGCGTCGCGTAGCACGTAGGTGACGCCCGGGACGAGAAACGCGGTGTTCCGCAGCTTCGTGCGGACGGCCTCCACGTCCAGCGCAGCGCCGGTCTCGAAGTAGCGGGCGTCATGCCAGTACCGAATGGAGGTGCCGGTCGACTCGCCGCGCTTCATCTTCCCGATCACCCGCAATCCGGACCGTCGGGTGAACGTCGCCCTCGCGCCAGGGCCGTCAAAAGCGCCCGGAACGCCGTGCTGGAACGACATCTGGTGGACCTGACCGCTGCGCTTCACGGTCACGTCGAACCGGTTGGACAGGGCGTTCACCGCTGACGCGCCCACGCCGTGCAGACCGCCGGAGGTCTTGTAGCCGGAGCCGCCGAACTTTCCGCCGGCGTGCAGGCGGGTCAAGACCAACTCGACGCCTGACATCCCCGACTTGGCGTGGGTACCCGTTGGGATTCCGCGCCCATCGTCGTCCACCTGCACCGAGCCGTCGGCATGGAGCGTGACCTCGATGTGCGAGGCGTAGCCCGCGACACCCTCGTCCGTGGAGTTGTCGAGGATCTCGTTGAAGAGGTGGCCCACACCACGGCTGTCGGTCGATCCGATGTACATACCGGGGCGCTTGCGGACAGCGTCCAGGCCCTCAAGGTGCGTGAGGTCGTCGGCCCCGTACAGGGTCTCGGTCTGTGCAGTCAACGAGTCGTACTCCAGATCGTGGTGGGTGGGCGTGCCTGGTGTCGGGATGACGGGGCAAGCCCGCAGGCGACCTGGCGAGCCTAGCCGCCGGGTGTGACATCAAGCGGGAGCCCGAGCACAAGTCGCCGATGGTGTCAACGACAGAGAGGCCAGGACGATTCCGGTATCGGGTGAATTCGCCTGTCCCGCATGGCAAGCACGCACTCGACCACGCATCGGCGCCGGCCCGCATCCTCCCAGGTAGGGGTGAAAGCGTGATCGATCCGGCACGCCAGGCACGCCTCGTGGTGGACCTTACTTGATCTTCTTCGTGGATGGCGCGACGATCTTGTTGTACTGGCGGTGCCCGGTGAGCCACTGGGCCAGGAAGGGGCAGATGGGGACCACAGTGCGGCTCCGAGCGGCGGCGTCGTCCATCGCGGTGCGGGCCAGCGCGTCGTCCACACCCTTCCCGTCGTACCCGGGTGAGATGTCCACGTGGGTGAAGACGATGACATTGCCCGTCAGCTGATAGGTCATGAACCCGGCCAGTGCCTGGTCGGCGTCGCCGTCGCCGTCCCGAGCCTCGAACCGTTCCCGTTCGGGCACATCTGTCACGTGGATGGACACCTGAACATCTTATTGGTTCACCGCGGCGGACCGGCCAGGCGGTGAGTGCCCGCTGTCGTGGGCCCGGAACGCAGTCTTCCGATCGGCGAAACCGACCGAAGTGAGCGGACCGCGCCCTAGGCCCGCTCTCGCCTGGCGGAATGCAGCCAGTAACGGGTGGGCGGCATACCGCTGCGACCGTCGGTGTCTGCCTTGATGGCGAGGATCTGATTGACGCCGATGCGACCGGTTTCGAAGGACACCGCTGAACCGGCCATGTAGAGCCGCCACACTCTGGCCCGACCGGGGGTGGTCAGTCGGACCGCGGCGTCCCAGTTCGCCTCCAGGTTGGAGACCCAGACGCGCAGCGTGCGGGCGTAGTGCTCGCGCAGGGCTTCAACGTCGCGTACTTCGAAGCCCGCCCGCTCAAGCAGCGAGACGGTGGTGCCGACCGGGGCGAGTTCGCCATCGGGGAAGACATAGGCGTCGATGAATGACGGCGGTCGACCTCGTAGGCGGGTCAGCGGGCCGCGGCGGCCGCTGGGCTCGTCGGCGGGGTGCAGGTCGGCGATCTGGTGGTTGAGTAGCCGCCCGCCCGGACGCAGCCGCCGGTAGAGGATTGCGGCGTACTCGGCGTACTGGTCCACCCCGACGTGTTCGGCCATGCCGACGCTGGAGATGGCATCGAAGGGCTCGTCGTCGACGTCACGGTAATCCTGCAGCCGTATCGTCACCTGGCCGGCCAGGCCGGCCTCGGCGACCCGCTTGCGGGCGTACTCTGCCTGCTCCTGCGACACGGTCACGCCTACCACCGAGACATCGTGCTCACGTGCGGCGTGGATCGCAAGCGATCCCCAGCCACAGCCGACGTCCAGCAGGCGCATGCCGGGCTGAAGTGCCAGCTTGCGGCAGATCAATTCCAGCTTGTCGTGCTGAGCGTCAGCCAGGCCGTAACCCGGATCATCTGAGCGCCAGAAGGCACAGGAGTACACCATCGAATCACCGAGCACGAGGCGGTAGAAGTCGTTTCCCACGTCGTAGTGGTGACTGATCGCTCGCCGGTCGCGCCCCAAACTGTGCCTGATCCCGCGCAGCGACGCCTCCTCAGCCGGCGGTCGCGGCTGCCGACCGAGGGCACCGAGCCGCACCAGGTCATGCACCACCTCGCCGCGCGACGTCCCGCTCAGATTCGAGCGACGCTCCGGTTGCCCCCACAGCAGGTCGTCCAGGCGCCGCAGGGCCTCGTACAAGTCGCCGTCGAGTTCGATATCGCCGGCGACGTACGCGCGCCCCAACCCGAGTTCGTTGGGCTGCCACAGCAGCCGACGCAGTGCCGCCCGGTTACGGAACACCACGACCGGCGCGCCTTCCGGACCCGCTTCGGAACCGTCCCACCCTCGCAGCCGCAGCGGCAGGCGTACACCCAGCATCTGCTCCAGCAGCCGACCTAGCCGTTCCGCAGATCGGAAGAGC
>JAOPWA010000096.1 GCA_025965915.1 Dactylosporangium sp.
GATGGCCCGATCGGTGACTCGTCGCTGTGGGTGGAGTACGACGGGGTGCGGGTGCTCAACCAGAACGACGCCCGGCCGGCCGACCTGTCGGTCTTCGCGGAGCTTGGTCATGTGCACGCGCACCTGCTGCAGTTCTCCGGCGCGATCTGGTATCCGATGGTCTACGAACTTCCGGCTGCGGCGAAGACGGCGTTCGGCAAGCAGAAGCGTGACCGGCAGCTCGACCGCACGGTCCGCTACATCGACGACCTGAAGGCGTCGTACGTGTTCCCGATCGCCGGGCCGCCGTGTTTTCTCGACGACGACCTGTGGCAGTTCAACGACATCTTCGGCGACGAGGGCAACATCTTCCCCGACCAGCAGTGGTTCTCCGACCGCTACCGGGAACTGGGCCGCGACAACGAGGTGATCCTGCTCCCCGGCACGGTCGCCACGGTGAGCGCCGACGACTGCCAGGTCAGCCAGCCGGTGCCCGGCGTGCGGGAGTTCTTCGCCAACAAGCCGATCTATCTGGAGGAGATGCGGGCGCGTAAGCGGCCGGTCATCGAGGCGGAGAAGGCGTCCTGGCGGCACCCGGAGATCGACGTCCTGGCGGAGATGAAGCGACGTATCGAGCCGCTTCTCGAAGAGTCGATCTACATGGCAAAGGGTGTGGGTGGCCCGGTCCGGTTCGATCTCGTCAGTACCGATGCCTCAGGCGGTGAGGTCGTTGAATCTATTGTCGTCGACTTCCTGGGTAAAGAGGTCCGTCGCTACTCCGACGAGAAGGTCCGTTACCGTTTCCGGACCGAGCGCGCCTTGGTCGAGCATCTGATTTACATCGATGAGGGCGACTGGGTCAACTCACTGTTCCTGTCGTGCCGGTTCTCGGCGGCACGTATCGGTCAGTACAACGAATTCATCTACGCCTTCTTCAAATGCCTGTCCGAGGAGCGTCTGCAGTACGCCGAGGGCTGGTACGACGAGCACGAGCGGAGCACCGACGCCGAGGACGTCACGCTGGGCGACTGGGTGGTGCAGCGGCGCTGTCCGCACCTCAAGGCCGACCTCACCCGCTTCGGGAAGGTCGAAGACGGGGTGCTGACCTGCCAGCTACACGGGTGGAAGTTCGATCTGGGCAGTGGGAAGTGCCTGACCAGCGTCGGTCACAAGGTCCGCGCCCGCCGGGTCGACGAGCCGGCGCAATCGGTGTCATAGGCGTCACAGGTGACTTCGGCTACGGTGCGTGTGACGTAACCACGTCGCAGAAGGCCGTCGCTGTGGTTCGACGCGTGCCCATTCGTTGCTGTGCTAGCGTGGCCTCGTTGCGATTGTGGTTCCCTGAAACTGTGTAGGCGCCTGTGAAGTTGTGGCACAGGCGCTTTTTGGTTTGTCCCGGCTTGTTTCCGGATCGGGTGCTCATTTTCGGCGACGCCGGTTTCCGCGAGGTGCGGACTCCGCCATCAGCCCGTGAAGGAGAAAGACATGGCTGTCGGTACTGTCAAGTGGTTCAATGCGGACAAGGGCTTCGGATTCATCGCGCCGGATGACGGCGGCGACGACATCTTCGCCCACTTCTCGGCGATCTCATCCAACGGCTTCCGCAGCCTGGAAGAGAACCAGCGCGTCGAGTTCGAGGTGGGTCAGGGTCGCAAGGGCCCGCAGGCGGAGAACATCCGCGTCATCTGACCTTCGCACGTCACCACAGCGGGCCGCCCATTGGCGCGGCCCGCTGTGGTGAGCGCCGCCTTCGATCCCGCGCCCTACCGCGAGGAAGGTTTCTCCTTGAGGCGATCCGCCCCTTCACCTGCCGACGGACAGCGACCGGTGGCCGCGCCGGCATCCGCGTCCGTACGTTCATTCGCCGACCTGCCGCTGCCGCCGGCCCTGCAGGGTGTGCTGGTCGAGCAGGGACTGCACAGCCCGTTCCCGATCCAGGCCGCCACGCTGCCGGACTCGATGGCCGGCCGTGACGTCCTCGGGCGGGGCCGGACCGGCTCGGGCAAGACCATCGCGTTCGGGCTACCACTGCTGGCGCGCACCGCCGGCCGCCGGGCAGCGCCGCGCTACCCGCTCGCCCTGGTACTGGTCCCGACCCGGGAACTGGCCCAGCAGGTCAGCACTGCGCTGGAGCCGTACGCCAAGGCCGTCGGACTGGGCGTGACAACCGTCTTCGGTGGCGTGTCGATCCAGCGTCAGATCGACGAACTGCGCCGTGGCGTCGAGGTACTGGTCGCCACCCCCGGCCGTCTCGCCGACGTGATCGAGCGCGGCGCCTGCCGTCTGGACAAGGTCGCGGTGACCGTCCTGGACGAGGCCGACCAGATGGCCGACATGGGTTTCCTCCCGCAGGTCACCAGGCTTCTCGACCAGGTCGCGCCGGGTGGACAGCGGATGCTGTTCTCGGCCACGCTCGACGGCAACATCGACCGCCTGGTCCGGCGGTTCCTGGTCGACCCGGTCACGCACAGCGTCGACCCACCCGCCGCGACGGTCAGCACCATGGATCACCACGTGCTCCACGTCGACCTGGCAGACAAGCAGGCCGCGATCACGTCGATCGCGGCACGTGACGGCCGAGTGATCATGTTCATGGGTACCAAGCACCGGGCCGACCGCCTCGCGCGGCAGCTCCTGGCCGCCGGGGTACGCGCCGCCGCCCTGCATGGCGGGAAGTCCCAGCCGCAGCGCACCCGCACGCTGGAACAGTTCCGTACCGGTGTGGTGACCGCGCTCATCGCGACCGACGTGGCCGCCCGCGGTATCCACATCGACGGGCTGGACCTGGTCGTCAATGTCGACCCACCGACCGAGGCCAAGGACTACCTGCATCGCGGTGGGCGGACGGCACGGGCGGGGGAGACCGGGACTGTCGTCACCCTGGTCCTGCCCGAGCAGCGCCACGACATGGACCGGCTGCTGAAGACCGCCGGCGTCAGGGCGCAACCCGTGCGGGTACGCGCGGGCGACGCCGAACTGGCGAGGATCACCGGTGCCCGCACCCCCTCGGGTGTTCCGGTCGCCGTGCCGGTACCGATGCAGCAGCCAACCCAGTCACCGACCGGCTCGGGTCGCCGGGGGCGTGGTGGAGGAGGCGGCGGACGCGGTGCGCAGCCGGGTCCGAAGAGCGGCCAGCGAGCGACGGGCCAGCGCGCGACGACGGGTCAGCGCGGGACGACGGGTCAACGCGCGAGCGGTCAGCGCGCCGGTCGTACTGGCCGCCCGACATCGGCCGACCGAGGACACGCGGCCTGAGTGGCTGTCGCCGGAGGGTCAGGTAGCGTCTAGCCATGCCGGAGCTCGTGTACCCGCCAGTCCTCGTCGCCGCCAAGACGATGTTCCGGCTTCTTGACCTGCGCATCCAGATCGAAGGCGCCGAGAACGTGCCCCGCACCGGGGGCGCCGTCCTGGCCAGCAACCACGTCAGCTACCTCGACTTCATCTTCTGCGGCCTGGGCGCGCATCCGTCCAAGCGGCTGGTCCGGTTCATGGCCAAGGAGTCGGTCTTCCGTAACCGGGTCTCCGGTCCGCTGATGCGGGGCATGAAGCACATCCCGGTCGACCGGGATGCCGGCCTGGCCTCCTACCGTCAGGCGCTGGCGGCCCTGAAGGGCGGCGAGGTCGTCGGCTTGTTCCCGGAGGCGACGATCAGCCGGTCGTTCACGATCAAGGAGCTCAAGAGTGGCGCCGGGCGGATGGCGGCCGCGGCCCGCGTACCGCTGATTCCGATGGCGGTGTGGGGGACCCAGCGGCTGTGGACCAAGGGCCGGCCCCGCACGCTCACCCGCCGCCACACCCCGATCTCGATCGTGATCGGAGAGCCGATGCTGCCGGCGCCGCGCGACAACAGCGTCGAGGTGATGGCCGAGCTGAAGACCAGGATGTCCGCGCTGCTCGACCGGGCTCAGCGGGAGTACCCCGAGAAGCCCGAAGGGCCGGCGGACGGCTGGTGGCAACCGGCACACCTCGGCGGTACGGCGCCGACGCCCGAGGAAGCGGCGGCCCTCGACGCCCGAGGTAAGCGGTCGGGATCCGCGGAGGACGAGTGAGCCCGGTGTACGCGACCGAGCGACTCGAGGTACGGCCGTGGACCGACGACCCCGCCGACCTCGACCGGGTGTTGTCGATCTACTCCCGCTGGGAGGTCGCGCGCTGGCTCGGCGCGCAGCCGCGGGCGATGGCCGACCGGGCCGAGGCGGAGCTGGCGGTCAAGCGGTGGACCGAGTTCAACGCGCGTGACGACCGGTACGGCTGCTGGGCCGTGGAAATCCGCGACACCGGCGTGGTGGCGGGTTCGGTGCTGTTCAAGCTGCTCCCCGACGGTGACGGTGAGGTCGAGGTCGGCTGGCACCTGCACCCCGACTCGTGGGGTCACGGGTACGCGACCGAGGCCGCCCGCGCGGCGATCGGGCGCGGGTTCGCCTCGGGCCTGCCCGACGTGTACGCCGTCGTCCGCCCCGACAACGAACCGTCGCTTTCGGTCTGCCGGCGTCTGGGCATGACCCCGCTGGGTCGCACGTCCCGCTGGTACGGCGTCGAGGTGGAGGCCTTCCGGCTCACTGCGCCGGATCGGGGAGAATGACCGCGTGACCACTCGCGACGTCGTACTGCTCGGCTCGACAGGCTCCGTCGGTACCCAGGCCGTCGACATCGTCCGGCGTAACCCTGACCGGTTCCGGGTGGTGGGCCTCGGTGCCGGCGGCGGGAACGTCGCCGCGCTCGCGGCGCAGGCGCTGGAGTTGGGCGTCGAGGTCGTCGGAGTGGCGAAGTCGAGCGCGGTGCAGGATCTGCAGTTGGCTTTCTACGCCGAGGCCAGCAAGCGGGGGTACGCGACGGGCGACTTCCGCATTCCCAAGATCTTCGCTGGGCCGGGCGCGATGACCGAACTTGCCGAGTGGCCGTGCGACGTGGTCCTCAACGGCGTCGTCGGCTCGCTCGGCCTCGCGCCGACCCTCGCCGCGCTGCGCTCCGGCCGTACCCTCGCTCTTGCGAACAAGGAGTCGTTGGTCGCCGGCGGCCCCCTGGTCAAGGCCGCGATGTCGCGACCGGGTCAGATCGTGCCGGTCGACTCGGAGCACTCCGCGCTCGCGCAGTGCCTGCGAGGGGGCAGGGCCGACGAGGTGGCCCGGCTCGTCCTGACCGCCAGCGGAGGCGCGTTCCGCGGTCGCCGGCGCGAGGAGTTGGCCGGCGTCACGCCGGAGCAGGCGCTCGCCCACCCCACCTGGAACATGGGCCCCGTCGTCACGATCAACAGCGCCACCATGGTCAACAAGGCGCTCGAGGTGATCGAGGCGCACGAGCTGTTCGGCGTCGGGTACGACCGGATCGAGGTCATGGTGCACCCGCAGTCGGTCATCCACTCGATGGTCGAGTTCACCGACGGGTCAACCCTGGCCCAGTGCAGCCCCCCGGACATGCGGCTGCCGATCGCGCTCGCCCTGGGCTGGCCGGACCGTGTCGCGCAGGCGGCGCCGGCGGTGGACTGGACGCAGGCGCACACGTGGGAGCTGCGGCCGCTCGACGAGGAGGCCTTCCCGGCGGTCGCGTTGGCCAAGGCCGCCGGCCGGGCCGGGCGCTGCCGCCCGGCGATCTACAACGCGGCCAACGAGGAGTGCGTGGACGCCTTCGTGGCCCGCCGGTTGCCGTTTCTCGCGATCGTGGAGACCGTCGAGCGGGTACTCGTTGATTCTCCGGATTTTGAAGAACCAGGTACCGTCGAGGACGTGCTCGCCGCGGAGGCGTGGGCGCGAGCACGCGCGCGCGAGGTTATCGCGGCGGTGGCGGAAGGAGCCTGATGGCGCTGGTATTCGGGATCGTCGTCTTCGCTCTCGGCATCTTGATCTCGGTGTGTCTGCACGAGGCCGGCCATATGGGCACGGCCAAGGCATTTGGCATGAAGGTCACCCGGTACTTCGTCGGCTTCGGGCCGACGTTGTTCTCGTTTCGCCGCGGCGAGACGGAGTACGGCGTGAAGGCGCTGCCTTTGGGCGGTTTCGTGAAGATTGTCGGGATGACGCCGCAGGACGACGACGTCGAGCCCGGCGACGAGAACAGGGCGATGTGGCGCTTCCCGGTGTGGAAGCGGACGATCGTCATGTCCGCCGGCTCGATCACCCACTTCATCCTCGCGTTCGTGGCGCTGTGGGTGCTGTTCGCGTTCGTCGGAGCGCCCGACCCCACCAAGGTCAGCAGTTCTCCCGCAGCGATCGGCGCGGTCTCCTCCTGTGTCAGTGACTTCAAGATTGATCCCAAGACCAAGCAGCCGGTGCCGTGCAAGGTCGGCGCCGACCCGGCCAGTGCGGCGTCCCAGGCAGGGCTCAAGGCGGGCGACGTCATCACCGGGATCAACGGGGTGCCGATCTCCAACTACGCCGAAATGCGCCAGGTCGTGCAGGGGCTCGGCAACCAGAACGCGAAGATCACATACACCCGCGACGGCAAGAGCCACGACGCCGAGGTGTTCGTCCCCGCGGTCGAGCGACTCAAGGAGAACATCGGCCCGAAGAAGGCCGACGACATCACGAGCGCCGACAAGGAACGGGTCGGCATGCTCGGCGTCTCGGCGCAGATCCCGCTGACGACGTCCGGCCCGGTGGAGAGCGTGGGGCTCACGGCCAAGCAGATGGGCCGCACCGTCGTGCTGACCTTCGATTCACTCAAGCAGATCCCCGCGAAGATCCCGGCTCTCGTGACCGCGATCGCCGGCGGCCAACGCGACCCCAACACTCCCGTCAGCGTGGTCGGCGCCAGCCGGATCGGCGGCGAGCTGATCTCGGTCGGAGACTGGGTGAGCGTCCTGAGCCTGTTCGCCGTCCTCAACCTCTTCTTCGGCATCTTCAACCTGCTGCCGTTGCTGCCGATGGACGGCGGCCACATCGCGATCGCGTGGTTCGAGCGGATTCGCTCCTGGATCGCCGCCCGCCGGGGTCGCCCGGATCCCGGTCGGGTCGACTACATGAAGCTGACGCCGGTCACCCTGGCGGTGATCTCGGTTCTCGGCGTCTTCGTCGTACTGACCATGACCGCCGACGTCGTCAACCCCATCACCCTCCCCAAGTGAGAGTCTTGTGACCGCAGTTAATTTGGGCATCCCGACTGTCGGTGCCGCAGGCGCCGCCTCCGCTCCGCAGCCGCTCGCCCCGCGCCGCCAGAGCCGACAGATCATGGTCGGCCCGGTGCCGGTGGGCGGCGGCGCGCCCGTCAGCGTCCAGTCGATGACCACCACGCTCACCGCCGACGTCAACGCCACGCTGCAGCAGATCGCCGAGCTGACCGCGTCGGGCTGCCAGATCGTACGGGTGGCCGTGCCGAGTCAGGACGACGTCGAGGCGCTGCCCGCGATCGCGAAGAAGTCGCAGATCCCGGTCATCGCCGACATCCACTTCCAGCCGAAGTACGTCTTCGCGGCGATCGACGCCGGATGCGCCGCCGTGCGGGTCAACCCGGGCAACATCCGGCAGTTCGATGACAAGGTCGCCGAGATCGCCCGCGCCGCGTCCGCCGCCGGCGTGCCGATTCGCATCGGCGTCAACGCCGGTTCGCTCGACAAGCGGCTGCTGGAGAAGTACGGCAAGGCGACGGCCGAGGCGCTCGTCGAGAGCGCACTGTGGGAATGCTCGCTGTTCGAGGAGCACGGCTTCCGTGACATCAAGATCTCGGTCAAGCACAACGACCCGGTCGTGATGGTCGAGGCCTACCGCCTGCTGTCGGAGCGCTGCGACTACCCGCTGCACCTCGGGGTCACCGAGGCCGGCCCGGCGTTCCAGGGCACGATCAAGTCCTCCGTTGCGTTCGGCGCGCTGCTCAGCCGCGGCATCGGCGACACGATCCGGGTGTCGCTGTCCGCCCCGCCGGTCGAGGAGGTCAAGGTCGGGCTGTCGATCCTCGAGTCACTCAACCTGCGTCAGCGCCGACTGGAGATCGTGTCCTGCCCGTCGTGCGGCCGCGCACAGGTGGACGTCTACACGCTCGCCGACAAGGTGACCGCCGGCCTCGAGGGCATCGAGGTCCCGCTGCGAGTCGCCGTCATGGGCTGCGTCGTCAACGGGCCGGGGGAGGCGCGGGAAGCCGACCTCGGCGTGGCCTCGGGCAACGGCAAGGGCCAGATCTTCGTCCGCGGCGAGGTGATCAAGACCGTCCCGGAATCGCAGATCGTCGAGACCCTCATCGAAGAGGCGCTGCGGATGGCCGAAGAGATGGGCGACGCCGGCGTCGCATCGGGCGCACCGACGGTCTCGATCACCTGAGCCAGCGAGCAAAAACGGGTAAATAGGGCACCCGGTGAGCTAACGTCTTCGCTCATGAGCTCGCTGCTGCGCCGCCCGGCGGAGCTGCGGTCGCACAACCGGCCCCTTCGCGTGGAGCAGCTCGACAACTCCGCCCGGGCCGAGCTGACCGAGCTGGCCGACACCGACCCGATCGTGAACGCGGTCGTCAGTTCCCGGCTGCATGCGGTCGGCTCCCTGGACGCCCGCGACCTCGGTGGCACCGCGCTCGGCGTGCGCGACGACGCCGGTCGCCTTACCGGCGCGGCCTTCAACGGCGGGAACCTGCTGCCCATCGGCGGTGGGCCGGCCGAGTGGGAAGTGCTCGCTCGCCACCTCGCCCGGCGCCGGCGCGCGTGCAGCTCCATCGTGGGCCCGGCCGACCCCGTGGCCGGCATGTGGCGCGTGCTCGCCGCGGTCTGGGGTCCGGCCCG
>JAOPWA010000110.1 GCA_025965915.1 Dactylosporangium sp.
TCGAAGCGGCCGCCAAGGACCCCAAGGCGCTGGGCCTGTCCGACGCCTGGTTCGTCCGGCAGGACAACAAGGCGGTCGCCCCCGGCCTCGAGGGCTTCCTGTTTCCGGCCACCTACGACTTCGCGCCCAACCTGGACGCCGTCGGTGTGCTGAAGGTCGTCATCGCCCGGTTCAACCAGGAGATGACGAAGATCGACTTCCTCAACCAGGTGCAGACCAACCTGCACATCTCGCCGTTCGAGGCGCTGGTGGCGGCGTCGATCGCCCAGGTCGAGGGGCTCGACAAGGACCAGACCGGGATCGTCCGGGTGCTCTACAACCGGGTCTACAGCGGCAAGTTCCCGTGCTCGTGCCTGCAGCTTGACAGTACGGTCAATTACTGGCTGCGCATCTCCGGCAAGGAGGCGCAGGACTCCAAGAACCTCACCGTCTCGCAGCTACACGACCCCAACGACCCCTACAACACTCACGACGTCGCCGGGATGCCGATCGGCCCCATCTCCAACCCCGGCAAGGAGGCGCTGCAGGGGGCGATGGCGCCGGCCGACGGTGGGTGGATGTTCTTCGTGACGATCGACAAGCAGGGCCACACCGGCTTCTCCAACACGTTCATCGAGTTTCAGCAGAATGTCGAGCTTGCCAAGAAGAACGGTGTGCTCTGACGTGTCGGCGCGTCGCGCGGCCGTGCTCGGCAAGCCGGTCGCCCACTCGCTGTCGCCCGCCATCCACAACGCCGGATACGCCGCCATCGGCCTGTCGGGCTGGAGTTACACGGCGATCGAGTGCGCCGAGTCGGAGTTGGCCGACCTCGTTGCGGGCCTCGGCCCGGAGTGGGCCGGCCTGTCGCTGACCATGCCACTCAAGGAGGCGGCGCTCGCGGTGGCCGACGCCGTCTCGCCGGTCGCGGCCGCGATCGGCGCGGCCAACACTCTGGTACGCGGGGAGCGCGGCTGGCACGCCGACAACACCGACGCGCCCGGGATGGTGGACGCCCTCGCCGCGGCCGGTGTCACGGCTGCGGCCGAGGTGGCGGTGCTCGGTGCCGGCGGAACGGCCCGCGCCGCCCTCGCCGCCGCGCGCGACCTGGGTGCGAGGGTCACCGTGTACGCCCGGCGGCGCGAGGCGATAGCCCAGTTGGAGCCGGTGGCCGCCGCCCTGGGGGTCGAGTTGGCCGGTGCGGACTGGGGCGCGGCCGCGAGGTGCGCCGAAGCGCAGGTCGTGATCTCGACGGTGCCCAAGGGGGTCGCCGACGATCTCGCCGGAGCCGTCCGGTGGCTGCCGTCGGTGGTGCTGTTCGACGCGCTGTACGACCCGTGGCCGACACCGCTCGCCGCGGCGGCCGCGCGGAGTGGCTGTCCGATCGTGTCCGGGCTAGACCTGCTGCTGGCCCAGGCCGTTGGCCAGTTCGAGCGCTTCACGGGTGTACCCGCGCCGGTGGAGTCGATGCGGGCGGCTCTCACCGCGGCACGGGGCTGAGCCGCGCCCCTCTCACCGAATACGCGTTAAGCGGGGCGCCCCTCTCACCGAATACGCGTTAAGCGGGGCGCCCTCCTCACGAAGAAGGCGCTTTACCCGGGATCGGACGCGGGCCCGCTGTCGCGACGTGCCAGACTGTGACCCGTGCTGCGCTGGTTGACCGCTGGAGAATCACATGGCCCGGCGCTCGTGGCGATCCTGGAGGGCGTGCCCGCCGGGATCTCGGTGACGAGCGCTGACATCGCCCATGAGCTGGGCCGACGCCGTCTCGGATACGGCCGGGGCGCCCGGATGAGTTTCGAGCAGGACGAGGTCGAGATCATCGGCGGCGTCCGGCACGGGCTCACACAGGGTAGTCCCGTCGCTGTGCGGGTCGGCAACACCGAGTGGCCCAAGTGGGAGAAGGTGATGGCGGCCGACCCCGTCGACGCCGACGAGTTGGCCAGCCTCGCCCGCAACGCGCCGCTCACCCGGCCCCGCCCCGGCCACGCCGACCTCGCGGGCATGCAGAAGTACGGCCATACCGACGCCCGGCCGATCCTGGAGCGGGCCAGCGCGCGGGAGACCGCGGCGCGGGTGGCCGCGGGCACCGTGGCGAAGTCCCTCCTGCGCCAGGCGCTCGGGATCGAGATCGTCTCGCACGTGGTCGAGTTGGGCACTGTTGCCGTCAAGCCCGGCCTGCTGCCGCGTCCCGAGGACGCCGAGCGCATCGACACCGACCCGCTGCGCTGCCTCGATCCCGACGCGAGCGCCCGCATGGTCGAGGAGGTGGACGCGGCGAAGAAGGACGCCGACACGCTCGGCGGCATCGTCGAGGTCCTCGCTTACGGGGTTCCGCCGGGTCTGGGCAGCCACGTCCAGTGGGACCGCAAGCTCGACGCCCGGTTGGCGACGGCGCTGATGTCGATCCAGGCGATCAAGGGCGTCGAGATCGGTGACGCCTTCACACAGGCCCGCTCGCGCGGTTCGCAGGCCCACGACGAGATCATTCCGACTCCTGGCGGGGTCCGGCGGGTCACCGACCGCGCCGGCGGCCTGGAGGGTGGCATCACCAACGGCGAGCCGGTGCGGGTACGCGCCGCGATGAAGCCGATCTCCTCGCTCAACCGGGCGCTGTCCACCGTGGACGTGGTGACCGGCGAGCCGGCGACCGCGATCAACCAGCGGTCGGACGTGTGTGCCGTGCCGGCCGCGGCCGTGGTGGCCGAGGCGATGGTGGCGCTCGTGCTCGCCGAAGCGGCACTGGAGAAGTTCGGCGGCGACTCGGTGGCCGAGATCCAGCGCAACCTGCGCGGCTACCTCGACAACCTGGTGATCACGTGAATACGCCGGTCTGTGTGATCGTCGGGCCGCCCGGCGCGGGCAAGACGACCGTCGGCCAGTTGGTGGCCGACGCGCTCGGCGTCGGGTTCGCCGACGCCGACGCCGAGATCGAGGCGGTCGCCGGCAAACCGATACCCGAGATCTTCATCGACGACGGCGAGGAGCACTTCCGGGCACTCGAACGGTCAGCGGTGGCCACCGCCCTGGACGGGTTCGCGGGCGTACTGGCCCTCGGCGGCGGCGCGATCCTGGACGCGGAGACCCGCAAGCGCCTGGTGGGGCACCGGGTGGTGTACCTGTCGGTGGAGCTGGCCGACGCGGTCCACCGGGTGGGGCTGGGCGCCGGTCGTCCACTGTTGGCCCTCAATCCGCGCGCGACGTTGAAGTACCTGCTCGACCAGCGCCGGCCGCTCTACACGGAGGTCGCCACGATCGTGGTGTCCACCGACGGGCGCACCCCCGAAGAGGTCGCGGCCGAGGTCACGGCCGCGCTCAACTCTCCGTGATCATGGGAGTAGACCACCCGCGGAGTAGGATCCTCACCCGATGAGCCAGCCCACCGTTATCGAGGTCAGCGGGGACCAGCCCTACCGGGTGCTGGTCGGGCGCGACCTGCTCGACCGCCTGCCGCGGCTGCTGGACGGTGCCGCCCAGGTCGCCGTGCTGTTCGCGGCGCCGCTGCGCCGGTACGCCGACCGAATCGCCGGGATCCTGCACGACGCCGGGTTCGCCCCGCTGCCGATCGAGGTGCCCGACGCCGAGGCGGGCAAGTCGATCGAGGTCGCCGCCCGGTGCTGGGACACGCTGGGCGGGGCGGGCTTCACCCGTACCGATGCGGTCGTCGGCGTGGGCGGGGGAGCGGTCACCGACCTGGCCGGTTTCGTCGCCGCGTGCTGGCTGCGTGGGGTACGGGCGGTGCAGGTGCCCACGAGCCTGCTCGGCATGGTCGACGCCGCGGTCGGCGGAAAGACCGGCGTGAACACCGCCGCCGGCAAGAACCTGGTCGGGGCGTTCCACCCGCCGGCAGGTGTCCTCTGCGACCTGTCCACCTTGGATACCTTGCCCGCCGACGACCTGCGGGCCGGGCTCGCCGAGGTGGTCAAGTGCGGGTTCATCGCCGACCCGGAGATCCTGGACGTCGTGGAGGCCGACCCGGCCGCGGCGGCCGACCCGGGCAGCCTGGCGCTTCGCGACCTGGTCGAGCGGGCCGTCCGGGTCAAGGCCCGCGTCGTGGGTGAGGATCTGCGCGAGTCGGGGCTGCGGGAGATCCTCAACTACGGGCACACGCTGGGCCACGCGATCGAAAAACTCGAAGGGTACCGCTGGAAACACGGTCACGCGGTATCCGTCGGCCTGGTCTACGCCGCGGCCCTCGCCCGGCACGCCGGCCGGCTCGACGCCTCGGTGTCCGCTCGTCACGAGCGCGTGCTGACCTCGCTGGGGCTGCCCGTGCGTTACCACGCCGAGGCATGGCCGGATCTGCACGCGGCAATGCGCGTGGACAAGAAGGCGCGGGGAGCCCGGCTTCGCTTCGTCGTGCTGGACGCCCTGGCCCGGCCGTCCATCCTGGACGGTCCGTCCGACGATCTGCTGCGCACCGCGTACACGGAGGTTTCGGCATGAGCGAGCGACGCGAGGTGACGGCATGAAGGTTCACGTGCTCAACGGCCCCAATCTGGGGCGCCTGGGCAGCCGCCAGACCGACATCTACGGGCTGACCACGTACGCCGCCCTGGCCGAGATGTGCGAAGGCGTCGGCAAGGAGCTGGGTCTCGACGTCGAGGTGCGCCAGACCGACGCCGAGCACGAGATGCTCGCCTGGTTGCACGCGGCGGCCGACGAGGGCGCTGCCGTCGTGCTCAACCCCGGAGCCTGGTCACACTACTCGTACGCGCTGCGCGACGCCTGCGCCCTGCTGCGCGGCCCGCTCGTCGAGGTGCACATCTCCAACATCCACGCGCGGGAGGAGTTCCGGCGCCACTCCGTCGTGTCCGCGGTCGCCACCGGGGTCATCTGCGGGCTCGGCGTCGACGGGTACCGGCTCGCCCTGCACCACATCGCCGCCCAGGCGCCACAGCCGTAGCAACGCGCCCGCGACGGCGACGCCGGCGGCACCGGCCAGCATCTCGACCGGGCGCCGTTCACCGTCCGGCATCAGCGCGAAGGGCGCGACGACCGACACCGCGACCACGGTCCGGCGTACCCGCCCGTCCGGTGCGGCGAGCGCTATTGGGATAAAGCCCCATAGCAGGTACCACGGGTGCACCACGGGTGCGAGGACGACGACGGCGGTGAGCGCGATGCCCAGCGTGTACAGCGGGCCGAGCCGACGGGAGCGGGTCAGCGCGGCGACTACCACGACCGCAGCCGCCAGTAGGCCGAGCGCCCGGCAGGCACTCAGGACCTGCGCGGGTGTGGCCAGCCCGAGCGCGCCCACGGGGTACCCCAGGAGCAGGCCCAGGTCGGTGGAGAGCGACAGGCCGTTGTGGGCCCGGGTGGGCGTGTGCAGGGCCCGGACCCACCCGTAGCCGAGTCCGACGCCGACGGTGACCGCGACGACGGTGGTCGTGGTGACGGCGGCGACCTTGGCCGCCGCCCACACCAGCACTCGCCGATCTCGGGTAGGTGTGTGCTCCGTGGCTGACCCAGGCGCCCAAGGTCGCCCACGGGTGCCCCGGGCGGCGATCAGCGGTACGACGAACAGCAGAGCCAGCGCGGCCGGCGCCTTGACCAGCACCGCGAGCGCGATCGCGACGATGCCCGCGACCTCGGCGTGATCGCTACGTTCGGTATCTGTGGCCCCGCGTCCACGGGCGACGAGGGAGAAGCCGAGGACGATCAGCCCGACCATGAGGGCGTCGTTGTGCGCGCCGCCGACGAAGTGCACCAGGACCAGTGGGTTGAGCAGCCCCAGCCATAGGGCCCCGCTCGGGTCGGCCCCCGCGCGGCGGGCGAGCTCCGGGCCGTAGCGCGCTACCAGCGCCATCCCCGCGAGGGCGACCACTCGCATGCCGAGGATCGCCGGGACGGTGTGCACGCCGAATGTGCGCATGACCGTGATGGCGGCGCCGATGAAGACCGGCCCGTACGGTGTCGGGGTGAACTGCCAGATCGGCGGGATGTCGCGGTCCAGCGGCCCGCCCAGCATCGCGGGTCCGTAGTGATACGGGTTGATGCCGTGCAGCGCCATCGCGCCCTGTGCCAGGTAGCTGTACACGTCCCGGCTGAACAGAGGTGGCGCCAGCGCCAGGGGTGCCCCCCACCAGAGCAGCGTCGTGACCATCTCACGCGGAGACAGGTGGGGGGCGCGGTTCACCGTACCCAGCCGTATCCGCGCGCCGAGCCGTAACCACGCGGTGATCAGGAAGGTGAGTCCGAGGCAGGCGAGTGCCGCCGCGACCATGGGGACGGCTCGCAGTTCGCGGACGACCGGCCAGTCCACGAAGGGGTCGGCGCCCGGCAGCGCGCCGCACCCGGCTCCACCGAGGGCCAGCAGGGCGGAGCCGGCGAGGCCCAACGGGCGATAATTCGACATCCGCACCGCGATACGCTGGCAGTGCTCGGTGGCCCGGGGGCAACGCGAAGATGACGAGCTGTTGCCGAGACCTTGGACACTTGGCGGCCCGATGGCTGCGTCAGGTGGCCAGGATCGGCTGGCGGGGCCCGATCGGGGACCCATCGACGGGTGATCGGCCCCGAGTCGGTACACTTCTTCGGTTCAGTAGGCGAGCCGAAGACGGAGACGCGCGTACGCATGGCGACCACCAATGAGCTCAAGAACGGCCTGGTCCTCAACCTCGACGGCGAGTTGTGGGCCGTCGTGGAGTTCCAGCACGTCAAGCCGGGCAAGGGCGGTGCCTTCGTGCGGACGACGCTGAAGAACGTGCTCTCCGGCAAGGTTGTCGACCGCACCTTCAACGCGGGCACCAAGGTCGACACCGCGACCGTCGACAAGCGGACGATGCAGTACCTGTACGCCGACGGCGAGGACTTCGTCTTCATGGATCTTGACACCTACGACCAGATCCACGTGCCGGGCGCGACCGTCGGTGACGCCGCGAAGTACCTGCTGCCCGAGGCCGAGGCGACCGTGGCCACCCACGAGAGCGTGCCGCTCTACGTCGAACTGCCCACGAGCGTGATCCTGGAGATCACCTACACCGAGCCCGGACTGCAGGGCGACCGCTCCACCGGCGGCACCAAGCCGGCAACCGTGGAGACCGGCGCGACCGTGGCGGTCCCGCTGTTCATCTCCACCGGCGAGAAGATCAAGGTCGACACCCGCGACGGCCGTTATCTGGGACGGGCGTGAGTTCATCGTGAGTAACCCGCGCGGCAGGAGTTTCACCGGCGACGTCACGTCGACGATGTCGTCGCGCCGCAAGGCCCGTAAGCGCGCTCTGGACGTGCTCTACGAGGCCGATCTTCGCCAGGCGCCGATTACCGACGTCCTGGAGGCATACCTCGAACGGCTGCCTTCACCGCGGCCCGAACAGTTGGACTACACCGTCTCGCTGGCCGAGGGCGTGGCGCGTCAACTCGACCGGGTCGACGAGCTCATCGCCAGCTACGCGGAGGGGTGGACCCTCGACCGTATGCCGGTGATCGACCGCAATCTCGCCCGCATCGCCGTGTTCGAGCTGATCTACCGCGACGAAATCGACGACGCGGTCGCGATCACCGAGGCGGTCGAGTTGGCGCGGTCGCTGTCGACCGAGGACTCGCCGCGCTTCCTCAACGGGGTCCTCGGGCGCATCGCCGAGTACGCCAGCCGCTGAGCCGGGTGTGCCGGCCGCTGAGCCGGCACCAGTGCTCCGAGCCGGCACTTTCAGCCGGCAGCAGTAGCCGCATCGGTATTTAGCAGCCGCATCGGTATTTAGCAGCCGCGTCGATCCAGGAGCTGCGTCGATCCAGGAGCTGCGTCGAGCTGGAGAAGTGGCGGGTCCGAACGCTGTCCGGAGCCACCACCTCTCCGAGGTCGATGTGCGCCACCCGTCGGTCAGGAGTTGAACAGGCTGCGCGGGTCGGCGACGGTCACGCCGGCCTCGGTCAGCCGCTCGACCAGGGCTGAGGGCGAGAAGTCGTAGACGATGGCGAGCGCGCGCAGATCGTCGGCCCGGATCGACAACACCCGGCCGTTGTAGTCGCCGCGCTGCTGCTGGATGGCGCGCGCGTATCGCGCGACATAGGCCAGGTCGTCGGTGGTCTGGTCGTAGAGCTTCTCCAGATCGAGGACGATCTTGTTGGTGGGCTCGTGGCGCACGCCACTGCCCTCGGGCAGCAGTTCGGCCACCGGTACCCGGTAGAACTCGGCGAGTTCGGCGAGGCGCGAGACGGTCACGGCGCGGTCGCCGCGCTCGTACGAGCCGACCACGACGGCCTTCCAGCGCCCTGCCGACTTCTCCTCCACGCCCTGCAGGGACAGCCCCTGCTGCTGTCGGATGGAGCGCAGGCGGGCGCCAAGGGATTTGGCGTACTCAGACGGCATACGAACACTCCCAGTCACTGGCCCGAGGTTTCTCCCGAGCAATCGCTACGGAGCGTGACCGTAACCGGGTTGAGAGACGTGGTCAAGTGCTCGTGACCCTTCCGTTCCCCTGGTCAGGGTGCTTGCTAGACTTTTGGACGGCCTGACGTCCTTTAACGACCCGTCCAGTGAGGCGGGGAAGGAGGTCCATCTTGTCGTATCCATCATCTGGCCCGCAGGCCGGATCCGACGCGTCGAATCGCGCTGGTTCCCGTGCTACAGCGGCAATGCAGCCCGGCGACCCGCCGGCCGCACCCCGCGACGGGGCACCGGCGCTGCCGGCTTTCTCCTCGCCGCCCGGCGTCTCGACACCGTCACCGTCCGGCGACCCCGTGACCCCCGATAGGTCGGCGAAGACCATCCTCTCCGCCACCGACATCGCCCGGGTGGTTGACAGGATCGCGCACCAGATTCTCGAGAAGACGTCCGGCGCCGCCGACACGATTCTGCTCGGCGTACCGACCCGGGGCGTCCCTCTCGCCCATCGGCTCGCCGAGCGCATCCACACCTTCGAGGGTGTGGCCGTGCCGGTCGGGGCGCTCGACGTCACCCTGTACCGCGACGACCTGCGGTTGCGGGGGGCGCGGGCGCTCGGCCGCACCGAACTGCCGCCCGGTGGCATCGACGGTCGGCGGGTGATCCTCATCGACGACGTGCTGTTCTCCGGCCGCACCGTGCGGGCAGCCCTCGACGCGCTCGGGGACCTCGGCCGCCCGAGCGTGGTGCAGTTGGCCGTGCTGGTCGACCGCGGCCACCGCGAACTGCCGATCCGAGCCGACTACGTGGGCAAGAACATCCCGACGGCGCTGGCAGAGAAGGTACGGGTCGCACTGACCGAGACCGACGGCGCAGACGAGGTGCGTCTGCTGGGGGGTACCCGATGATCCGACACCTGCTGTCGGCCGCGGACCTGGACGCGGCGACCGCGACGTTCGTGCTCGACACCGCCCGCGAAATGGACGCGGCGATGTCCAACCGCGAGGTCAAGAAGCTACCGACCCTGCGCGGCCGTACCGTGGTCAACCTCTTCTACGAGGACTCCACCCGCACCCGCATCTCGTTCGAGGCGGCGGCCAAGCGATTGAGCGCCGACGTCATCAACTTCTCGGCGAAGGGGTCGAGCGTCTCCAAGGGCGAGAGCCTCAAGGACACCGCCCTCACGCTGCAGGCGATGGGCGCCGATGCGGTCGTGGTCCGTCACCCCGCCTCCGGTGCGCCGCACCGCCTTGCGCACTGGGTGAACGGAAGTGTGCTCAACGCCGGGGACGGCACTCACGAGCACCCGACGCAGGCGCTGCTGGACGCGTACACGATGCGGGCCCGGCTCGGGCGCCTGGCCGGCCTCAACGTCGCGATCGTCGGTGACGTGCTGCACAGCCGGGTGGCCCGCTCCAACGTCCTGCTGCTGCACACCCTCGGCGCCAAGGTGACGCTGGTAGCGCCACCGACGCTGCTGCCGGTCGGGGTAGGCGCATGGCCGGCCGAGACCAGCTACCACCTCGACGCCGTACTGCCCGACGCGGACGTGGTGATGATGCTGCGGGTACAGCGTGAGCGGATGGATCAGGCGTACTTCCCGTCGGCCCGCGAGTACTCCCGTCGCTACGGACTGGACGCCGCGCGGATGCGCCGGTTGCCCGACCACGCCATCGTCATGCACCCGGGACCGATGAACCGGGGAATGGAGATCACTCCGGAGGTCGCGGACTCCCCGCGCTCCACCATCGTCGAGCAGGTCGCCAACGGCGTGAGCGTCCGGATGGCCGTGCTCTATCTACTGCTCGGGGGGAAGTCGTGACGTACCTCGTAAAAGGCGCCCGGATCCTCGGGGGTGAACCAGCCGATCTTGTGATCCGTGACGGCGTCGTTGCCGAAATGGGCAGGGGCCTGTCCGTGCCCGGCGCACAGGTGGTCGACGCCGACGGCCTCGTCGCGCTTCCCGGCCTCGTGGACCTGCACACCCACCTTCGTGAGCCCGGCCGCGAGGACGCCGAGACGGTCGAGACCGGGTCGCGCGCGGCCGCGCTGGGCGGTTACACCGCCGTCTGCGCGATGGCCAACACCTCACCTGTCGCCGACACCGCAGGTGTGGTCGAGCAGGTGTGGCGGCTGGGCCGGGAGGCCGGGCTGGTCGACGTGCAGCCGATCGGCGCCGTGACCGTGGGCCTGGCAGGAGAGCAGCTCGCCGAGTTGGGCGCGATGGCCGACTCGGCCGCCCGGGTGCGGATCTTCTCCGACGACGGCCACTGCGTCTCCGACCCGCGCCTGATGCGCCGCTCCCTCGAGTACGTCAAGGCGTTCGACGGGGTGATCGCCCAGCACGCCGAGGAGCCGCGGCTGACCGTCGGGGCGCAGATGCACGAGGGCGAGGTCGCCGCCGGGCTGGGCATGACCGGCTGGCCGGCGGTGGCCGAGGAGTCGATCATCGCCCGGGACGTGCTGCTCGCCGAGCACGTCGGCGCGCGGTTGCACGTGTGCCACGTGTCGACCGCCGGTAGCGTCGAGATCCTTCGCTGGGCCAAGGGGCGCGGCATCCGGGTCACCGCCGAGGTGACACCGCACCACCTGCTGCTCACCGATGAGCGGGCCACCTCCTACGACCCCGTCTTCAAGGTCAACCCGCCGTTGCGTACCGCCGCCGACGTCGCCGCCCTGCGGGCCGCGCTGGTCGAGGGCGTACTCGACATCGTGGCGACCGACCACGCGCCGCACGCGACGGAGGACAAGGAGTGCGAGTGGGCGTACGCCCGACCCGGAATGCTCGGTCTGGAGACGGCGTTGTCGATCGTGGTGGACGTGGCCCTGGAACAGCTCGGCTGGGACGGGATCGCGCAGCGGATGTCGCGTACCCCGGCCCGCATCGCCGGCCTGACCGAGCACGGCCTGGATCCGGCCGTCGGCGTGCCGGCCAACATCACCCTGGTCGACCCGGCGGCCCGCTGGACCGTCGAGCCGGCCGACCTGGCCAGCCGCAGCCGTAACACTCCGTATGCGGCGATGACTCTGCCCGCCCGGGTGGTCGCGACATTCCTGCGCGGCGAGCCGACGGTTCTCGACGGAAAGGCTGTTAAGTGACCCGTAGACGAAGCGCGGTACTCGTGCTCGAAGACGGCACGACATTCACCGGCGAGGCGTACGGCAGCGTCGGGGAGACCTTCGGCGAGGCGGTCTTCTCCACCGGCATGACCGGTTACCAGGAGACGTTGACCGACCCGTCCTACCACCGGCAGGTCGTCGTCATGACCGCCCCACACGTCGGCAACACCGGGGTCAACGCCGACGACGACGAGTCGGGCCGGATCTGGGTCGCGGGCTACGTCGTCCGCGATCCCTCGCGCAGCTACTCCAACTGGCGCGCCTGCGGTGGCCTGGAGGACCGGCTGATGGCCGAGGGCGTGGTCGGCATCTGCGACCTCGACACCCGCGCCCTGACCCGGCACCTGCGCGAGCGCGGCGCCATGCGGGTAGGGATCTCCAGCGTGGACGACGACGTCGCGGGCGTACTCGAACGGGTACGCCGGTCGCCGGAGATGGCCGGGGCCGACCTGGTCGCCGACGTGACCACGCCGCAGCCCTACGTGGTGGCGGCCGACGGCGAGCACCGGCTCACCGTCGCCGCCATCGACCTCGGCATCAAGCGCAACACCCCGCGCCGGATGGCCGTCCGCGGCATCACCACCCACGTCCTGCCGGCGACGTCGAGCGTCGAGGACATCCTGGCGACCGGCGCCGACGCGGTGTTCCTGTCCAACGGCCCGGGCGACCCGGCGACGGCGGACCCCCAGGTGGCACTGACCCGGTCACTGCTGGAGCAACGGGTGCCGCTCTTCGGTATCTGCTTCGGCAACCAGATCCTCGGCCGGGCACTCGGCCTCGGGACGTTCAAGCTCAAGTACGGCCACCGCGGCATCAACCAGCCGGTGCTCGACCGGACCACCGGCAAGGTCGAGGTGACCGCGCACAATCACGGGTTCGCCGTCTCCGCACCGCTCGACGCGACCGTGGACACGAGCTTCGGCCGGGCCGAGGTGAGCCATGTCTGCCTCAACGACAACGTCGTCGAGGGACTGCGACTGCTGGACGCGCCGGCCTTCTCGGTGCAGTACCACCCGGAGGCCGCGGCTGGCCCGCACGACGCCGACTACCTGTTCGACCGCCTCCTGGAGTTGGTGAAGCGTGCCTAAACGGACCGACATCTCACATGTACTCGTGATCGGGTCCGGCCCGATCGTCATCGGGCAGGCCTGCGAGTTCGACTACTCCGGCACCCAGGCCTGCCGGGTGCTGCGCGAGGAGGGGTTGCGGGTCACGCTCGTCAACTCCAACCCGGCCACGATCATGACCGACCCCGAGTACGCGGACGCCACGTACGTGGAGCCGATCACGCCCGAGTTCGTCGAGTTGGTGATCGCCCGCGAGCGGCCCGACGTCCTCCTGCCGACCCTGGGCGGCCAGACCGCGCTCAACACCGCCGTCGCGCTGCACGACTCCGGGGTGCTGAAGAAGTACGGCGTCGAGCTGATCGGCGCGAACATCGACGCGATCCGCCGCGGCGAGGACCGGCAGCTGTTCAAGGACATCGTCGCGAAGGCCGGCGGCGAGACGCCGCGCTCGCGGGTGTGCCACTCGATGGACGAGGTCCACGCCACCGTGGCGGAGCTCGGCCTGCCCGTCGTCATCCGACCGTCGTTCACCATGGGCGGCCTCGGGTCGGGCATGGCGCACAACGACGCCGATCTGGAGCGCATCGCCGGGACGGGGCTCGCCGCCTCGCCCGTGCACGAGGTCCTGATCGAGGAGAGCGTCCTCGGCTGGAAGGAGTACGAGCTGGAGCTGATGCGCGACCGCAACGACAACGTGGTCGTGGTCTGCTCCATCGAGAACATCGACGCGATGGGCGTACACACCGGCGACTCGGTCACCGTCGCGCCGGCCATGACGCTCACCGACCGGGAGTACCAGCGGCTGCGCGACCTGGGTATCGCGGTGCTGCGCGAGGTCGGGGTGGACACCGGTGGCTGCAACATCCAGTTCGCCGTGAACCCCGACGACGGCCGGCTGGTCGTCATCGAGATGAACCCGCGGGTGTCCCGTTCGAGCGCGCTGGCGTCCAAAGCCACCGGCTTCCCGATCGCGAAGATCGCGGCGAAGCTGGCCATCGGGTACACCCTTGACGAGATCCCCAACGACATCACCCGCGAGACGCCGGCGGCGTTCGAGCCGACGCTCGACTACGTCGTCGTGAAGATCCCGCGGTTCGCCTTCGAGAAGTTCCCGGGCGCCGACCCGGAGCTGACCACCACGATGAAGTCGGTCGGCGAGGCGATGGCGCTGGGCCGCAACTTCAGCGAGGCCCTCAACAAGGCCATGCGGTCGGTCGAGACGAAGGCGGCCGGATTCTGGACCCTTCCTGACCCGGCCGCCGACGTAGCCGTGGACGAGGTGCTCGCGCGGTTGCGGACTCCGCACGACGGGCGCCTGTACACGGCGGAGTGGGCGCTGCGGCTGGGCGCCGGTGTCGCCGAGGTCAGCGAGGCGTCCGGCTTCGACCCCTGGTTCGTCGACCAGATCGCCGCGCTGGTCGACCTGCGCGCAGAGATCGAGGCCGCGGCGGTCCTCGACGAACCGCTGCTGCGCCGGGCCAAGCGCTCCGGGCTGTCGGACCAGCAGGTCGCCGCGCTGCGCCCGGAGCTCGCGGGCGAGGACGGGGTACGCACGCTGCGCCACCGGCTCGGCCTGCGGCCGGTGTACAAGACGGTCGACACGTGCGCCGCCGAGTTCGCCGCGAAGACGCCGTACCACTACTCGTCGTACGACTTCGAGACCGAGGTCACCCCCTCCGACCGTCCAAAGGTGATGATCCTCGGCTCCGGCCCCAACCGGATCGGCCAGGGCATCGAGTTCGACTACTCGTGTGTGCACGCGGTCCTCGCACTGCGGGAGGCCGGCTATGAGACGGTCATGGTCAACTGCAACCCGGAGACGGTGTCGACCGACTACGACACGGCCGACCGGCTGTACTTCGAGCCGCTGACGTTCGAGGACGTCCTCGAGGTCTTCCACGTCGAGGACACCAGCGGCAAGGCCGCCGGCGGCCCGGGTGTCGTCGGCGTGGTCGTCCAGCTCGGCGGCCAGACGCCGCTGGGCCTGGCGGCGCGGCTGGCGCGGGCCGGGGTGCCCATCGTCGGCACCTCGCCGGAGTCGATCCACCTCGCCGAGGAGCGCGGCGCGTTCGGCAAGCTGCTCGACGAGGCCGGGCTGCGCTCGCCCGCGCACGGCACCGCGACCAGTTTCGTCGAGGCCAAGGCGATCGCCGACGAGATCGGGTACCCGGTGCTCGTACGGCCGTCCTACGTCCTCGGTGGGCGCGGCATGGAGATCGTCTACGACGAGGCGACGCTGCGCGGTTACATCGGACGCGCCACCGAGATCTCGCCCAACCACCCGGTGCTGGTCGACCGGTTCCTCGACGACGCCATCGAGATCGACGTCGACGCGCTGTGCGACGCGACCGGCGAGGTGTACCTCGGTGGGGTTATGGAGCACATCGAGGAGGCCGGCATCCACTCCGGCGACTCCTCCTGTGTGCTGCCGCCGATCACGCTGGGCGCCGACCACATCAAGGAGGTACGTCGGTACACCGCCGCGATCGCGCGCGGCATCGGCGTCCACGGCCTGCTCAACGTCCAGTACGCGCTCAAGGACGACATCCTGTACGTGCTGGAGGCCAACCCGCGCGCCTCGCGCACCGTGCCGTTCGTCTCGAAGGCGACGGCGGCGCCCCTCGCGAAGGCGGCGGCCCGGATCATGCTGGGAGCCTCGATCGAGGACCTGCGGGCCGAGGGGATGCTGCCACCGGCCGGTGATGGCGGTGCGCCGTCGCCGCGCGCGCCGA
This sequence comes from Dactylosporangium sp., assembly GCA_025965915.1. Classification (GTDB taxonomy): domain Bacteria; phylum Actinomycetota; class Actinomycetes; order Mycobacteriales; family Micromonosporaceae; genus Planosporangium. The sequence goes on from JAOPWA010000110.1 coordinate 15,222, forward strand.
TCGCGGTCAAGGAGGCGGTGCTTCCGTTCAAGCGGTTCCGGACCCGCTCCGGGAAGGGCGTGGACAGCCTGCTCGGCCCGGAGATGAAGTCCACCGGCGAGGTCATGGGGATCGACCGGTCCTTCGGGCACGCGTTCGCGAAGTCGCAGGCCGCGGCGTACGGTTCGCTGCCGACGTCGGGGAAGATCTTTGTGACGGTGGCCAACCGCGACAAGCGGGGCATCGTCTTCCCCGCCAAGCGCCTGGCCGACCTGGGCTTCTCGATCCTCGCCACCGCGGGCACCGCGTCGGTGCTTCGCCGGTACGGGGTCGAGTGCGAGGTGCTGCGCAAGCACTTCGAGGACGAGGACGGCACCCGCGACGCGGTGGAGCTGATCGCCTCCGGCGAGGTGAGCCTGGTCATCAACACGCCGCAGGGCTCGGGGGCGAGGCAGGACGGGTACGAGATCCGCAGCGCCGCCGTCGCCGCTGACATCCCGTGCGTCACGACCCTGCCGGGCGCCGCGGCGGCCGTCATGGGCATCGAGGCGCTCATCCGCGGCGAGATGACCGTGCGGCCGCTGCAGGAACTGCACGCCGCCCTGCGTGGCGACGAGTGAGTAGCCGGTGAACCTCTACGCGAAGCTGGCGCGACCGGTGCTGTTCCGCGCCGGGGGAGGTGACGCCGAGGCGGCCCACGAGTTGACGCTGCGATGGCTGGCCAAGCTGGCCGGGTTCGTGCCGTCGAAGCCGTACGCGCCGGCAGGTGCCGCGACCACCGTCTTCGGTGTGCGCTTCCCCAACCCGGTCGGGCTCGCGGCCGGCATGGACAAGGACGGACGGGCACTACCCGCCTGGCCGGGGCTCGGGTTCGGCTTCGTCGAGGTCGGCACCGTCACGTGGCGGCCGCAACCGGGCAATGACCGGCCCCGCCTCTACCGGCTGCCCGACAGTCGGGCCATCGTCAACCGGCTCGGCTTCAACAATGCCGGTGCGAGTGCCCTGGCGGCCCGCCTGGCGGCGCTGGGGCCGATCGGGGTCCCGTTGGGTATCAGCCTGGGCAAATCGAAGCTGACGCCCTTGGAGGACGCCGTTGCCGACTACGTGGCGTCACTCGAGGCGCTGTACCCGTACGGGGACTACTTCGCCGTCAACGTCTCGTCGCCCAACACACCGGGGCTCAGGACGCTGCAGGACCGCGGCCACCTGGACGCGCTGCTGACCGCGCTGCGGGCGGTGGGGCCGAAGCCGCTGCTGGTCAAGGTCGCCCCGGACCTCACCGACGCGGCGCTGGGCGAGGTCCTCGAGGTGTGCGCCGACAACGGGGTGGCCGGGATCATCGCCACCAACACCACCCTCGCGCGCGGCGGCGTGGCGCCAGTCGACGTGGCGACGGCTACGCAGGCCGGGGGCTTGAGCGGTGCGCCGCTCACCATACGCGCGCGCGAGGTGGTCCGGTTCGTGGCCAGCGAGACCGGTGGTCGGTTGCCGGTGATCGGAGTCGGTGGCGTCATGCACCCCGACGACGCGCTGCGGTTGCGCGATGCCGGCGCGAGCCTGGTCCAGCTGTACAGCGGCCTGATCTACGCCGGGCCGACCCTCGTACGCGGCTGCGTACGGGCACTGAGTCGACGAGGAGCAGCCGATGAGTGACGACCGGTTCGGCGCCCGGCTGCGGGCCGCGATGGACAGCCGTGGTCCGCTGTGCGTGGGTATCGATCCCCACCCCTCATTGCTGTCGGCGTGGGACCTGCCCCACACCCCGGCGGGCCTCGAACGATTCACCCGAACGGTGGTGGAGGCGCTGGGCGATCGGGTGGCAGTTGCGAAGCCGCAATCGGCCTTCTTCGAGAGATTTGGGTCACAGGGCATCGTCGTACTTGAGTCGACTATCCGACAGTTACGGGAGGCGGGCGCCCTGGTTCTCCTCGACGTCAAACGCGGTGACATCGGATCGACGGCGGCCGCGTACGCCGACGCGTACCTCGACCCGGCGAGTTCGCTGCGCGTCGACGCGATCACGGCGAGTCCCTATCTGGGGTTCGGATCGCTCACTCCGATGATCGAAAAAGCGATTGCCACGGGGGCCGGCGTCTTCGTGCTGGCGCTCACCTCGAACCCGGAGGGGCCGGCCGTCCAGCACGCGCGTACGCCGGACGGGCGGACCGTCGCCCAGACGGTTATCGACGAGGTTTCGCAGGTCAACGTGGGTGTAAGCCCTCTCGGGGATGTCGGCATCGTGGTCGGCGCGACGGTCGGTGACACCGGGCACGACATGAGCCTGCTCAACGGACCGGTGCTCGCTCCGGGCCTCGGTGCGCAGGGTGGCCGGCCCGAAGACCTGCGAGCCGTCTTCGGTGACGACCTGGGCGCCGTGCTGCCCTCGTACTCCAGGGAGATCCTGTCCAGGGGGCCGTCGGTGGCGCAGTTGCGGGACTCCCTGGAGCAGGTCATGGACGCCTGTCGGAAGGCGGTACGACCGATCGGATGACGCGGGCTAAATGTGATCAAGGCACTCCGGCGTTGCCGAAATCGCCGCCGACCGCTAGTTTTCCCGGCGCTAGCAATAACGCAATTCAGCTAGCAACACGCAATTCATGGACCACCGTTTCGTCAAGGGACCCGAGGAGACCTGGTGCCGCTCCCGTCATTGAGCCCCGAACAGCGCGCTGCCGCTCTGGAGAAGGCTGCGGAGATTCGTAAGGCTCGTGCTGAGCTCAAAGAGCAGCTCAAGCAGGGCAAGACAACGCTCGCCACGGTGCTCGAGCAAGCCGAGTCCGACGACGTCGTCGGCAAGCTGAAGGTGTCCGCCGTCCTGCAGGCGATGCCCGGCATTGGCAAGATCCGTGCGACTCAGATCATGGAGAAGCTCAAGATCGCCGATAGCCGGCGCCTGCGTGGCCTCGGCGAGCAGCAGCGCAAGGCACTGCTTGGGGAGTTCTCTGCCAACGGCAAGTGAGCGTTGTGTAGAAACAAGCAGTGAGCAAAGACGACGACGCGCGCCCGGCTTCAGCCCGATTGACCGTCCTGTCCGGCCCTAGTGGGGTGGGTAAGGACAGCGTGATCGAGCTGATCCGGGCGCGCTCGCGCTGGGTACGGCTGTCGGTCTCGGTGACCACTCGGCGCAAGCGCGACTACGAGATCGACGGAACCCACTACCACTTCGTCAGCCGAGCCGAGTTCCAGCGGATGGTGTCGGCCGGGGACCTGCTGGAGTCGGCGGAGTTCGCCGGCAACCTCTACGGCACCCCGCGAGCGCAGGTCGAGGGGTATCTCGCGCAGGGCATCCCCGTACTGCTGAAGATCGACATCCAGGGCGCCAGGCAGGTGCGCGCCGCGATGCCCGACGCGCAGCTGGTCTTTCTCGCCCCGCCCAGCGTCCAGGAGCTGGAGCGCCGGCTCACGGGTCGGGGCACCGAGGATCCTGAGATGATCAAGCGCCGCCTCGAGCACGCGCATGAGGAGCTGGCAGCGGCCAAGGAGTTCGATGAGATCGTTGTCAACGACTCCATCGAACGCGCGGCCGATGAGCTGGTAAGCTTGCTCGGTTCTCCCGCGCTCCGCTGAGGACTATCGTCTAGCACCCGTCTCGAGGATTTTCATCGTGTCCGGAATCGTGGCCAACCCCGAGGGCATCACCAACCCGCCGATCGACGAGCTGCTCGAGCGCACCAGCAGCAA
>JAOPWA010000118.1 GCA_025965915.1 Dactylosporangium sp.
CCACCCGACACGTGCTCCAGGCCGCCGTCGCGGCGGCAGCCGCAGGCTGCTCGGCGCCGCCGGCCAGCCTGCGGTGCCCGTCGCCGCCGCCACCGGCCCCGCCATCAGTGCGCCCGTGGACGCCGGCCACAAGTGGACAGGTACGTGGGCGACGGCACCCTCGGGCAAGGTCGACAACAACTGCCGGGACTGCACGATCCGCAACGTCGTGCACACCAGCGTCGGCGGCGCAAGGGTGCGCGTTCATCTGGCCAACACCTTCGGTACCGCACCGCTGGTCGTCGCCCACACCACCGCCGCGCTGCCCGCCGTGCCCAGCACCGCCCAGGTCGCCCCGGGCACCCTGCGCGAGGTCACATTCGGGGGCAAGCGGCAAGTCACGATCCCCGCGGGGGACAGCGTGGTGAGCGACCCGGTCGACCTCGACGTGCCCGCCGACCACGACATACTCGTCACCACGTTCACGCCGGGCTATTCCACTCCGATGACCTTCCACCCCAGCGCCCAGCAGAACTCCTTCTTCACCGCCGGTCCCGATGCTGCGGACGCGACCAGCGCCGCCGCCCTGCCGCGACAGACGCAGGCCTGGCACTTCCTCACCGAGATCGACGTGTCCGGCAGCCCCGCTGCCGGCGCGGTCGTCGCCTTTGGCGACTCGATCACGGACGGCTACCGCTCTCAGATGGATGTCGACCACCGGTGGCCGAACTTCCTGTCCGGGCGCCTACTGCGCCAGCCACCCGGGCGCCGGCTTGGCGTCCTCAACGGCGGGATCGGAGGCAACCGGGTCCTGCTCGACGGTGGCGACGGCTTCGGGCCGTCGGCGCTGTCGCGATTCCAGCGTGACGTGCTCGACCGGACCGGTGTCCGGTCCGTGATCATCCTTGAGGGCATCAACGACATCCAACAGACCCCGCACCAGCTCGACCCGGCACAGATCACCGCCGGGCTGCAGCAGCTCGTCGACCGGGCGCATGCCAGGGGACTGCGCGTCATCGGCGGGACCCTGACGCCGTTCGAGGGCTGGTTCACCTACGACGCCCAGGAGGAAGCCGCCCGCCAGGGCGTCAATGACTGGATCCGTACGAGCGGAGCCTTCGACGGGATCGCGGACTTCGACGCCGCCGTGCGCGACCCGGCCGACCCGCACCGCATGTTGCCCGTCTACGACTGCGGCGACCACCTGCACCCCAACGACCTCGGGTACGCCACAATGGCCGACGCTGTAGACCCGTCCCAGCTGTGACCGCGCCAGAGCCGTCGAGAGGAGCGTACGATGCGCCGTCCCCGCCTGCCCCGACCGACCACCCGGTGGCTCCGCGCGAGTCTGGCCGCGGTCACCATCGCCCTGGCCACGGTCGGGACCGCCGTACCGCCCGCGCACGCCGACAGCGCGCCGGTCGAGGTGAACTACGCCGACCCGGTAACCGCGCTGCCGCCAGTCAGCCGCCCACCCACGAAGCACTGCACGGTCACTGCCATGCAGCACGACTTCGCCAACTCCTACGGCCAACCGTTCCACGCCACCCTCAGCCCGCCCGCCGCCTGCCCCGGCCCGTGGTCGAAGATCGTCCTCGACTGGTCCGGCTCCGTCGCCGGACGACAGTACGACCGGCTCGCCGGGGTATGGATCGGCGGCGCCGAGGTGTTCCGCACGAGCACACCCGAGCCCGATCCCAAGGGCATCAACTGGCACGTCGACACCGACATCAGCCGCTTCGCCCCGCTGCTACGCACCCCGCAACCACTCGTCGTCGACCTGGGCAACGTCTACAACTCCACCTACACCGGCATCTACCACATGACGATGACCGTCACCTACTACCAGGCCGATCGCGCCCACCCCGAGGCCGCTCACGCCGACACCGTCGTACCCGTCTCATCGTCCACTACAGATCCCGGCTGGTGGATTCTGAACAAGGGGCAGGCGGCCAAGACGAGTGTGACCGTGCCGCGCAACACGACCCGGGCTCTGATGGAGGTGTACGCCCGCGGTGGCGGCTGTGACGAGCAGTGGTTCACCGCGGTCCCCGACGACCTTGCCGCCGCCCATCCCGACACCCTGTGTGGCGGCGGCCCGTACCGGGAGGTCCAGGTCATGCTCGACGGCACCCCGGCCGGCCTCGCCCAGCCATTCCCCGTCATCTACACCGGCGGCATAAGTCCCCTCATGTGGCGGCCCATCCCCGCGATCGACGCGTTCCGCACCCAGCCGTACGCGGTGGACCTGACCCCGTTCGTCGGCCAACTCGTCGACGGTCAGACCCACGCGGTAACCCTCGTGCCGTACGGCAACAACGACAACTGGACCGTGGACGCGACTCTGTTCGTCGACGTCGACCACGCCCGCGCGCAGACCTCAGGCGCACTCCTGTCCGACACGCTGACCACGATGCCGGACGTGCGTACGAGCAGGGCCCCCGCCAGTGCCGGCGCGACGAAGGTGAGCACGTCGGTCACCCGTGACTGGGCGACGCGCGGTTACGTCGACACCTCCGGCGGCCGCATCACGACCACGGTCAGCCAGCGGGTCGGGTACTCCAACGTCGACACCGTCAGCGCCGACGGCACCAGGCAGGACGTCGTCCAGCGAGACAGCGGGACGACGACGGTGACCCGCACGCCGCAGCACGGGCCGGTAGCCGGCACCCGCTCGGTCTGGTCCTACCCGATCGACGTGACCAGCGACTACCGGCCGGGCGCCGCTGCGGACACGTTCTCCGTTGCCGGCCACGTCACCGAAGCGCGCCGGCTCGACGATCAGGTGCTGCGCGGCCAGCACTGGCAAGAGGTCGGCTTCACTGACGACGAGCTCACCGCGGACGGCGTGCTCGCCCGTACCAACGGGGTGGTCAGCCAGGCCGATGGCTCGGGAAGCGAGCACTACACCGGGACGACCGACACCGGCTGCTACGACCACATGATCACCGCTGATCACGGTTACGTCACCCGCGACACCCACAGCCATTGCACCGGAACCTGGCACGACCAAGACCTGACGGATGCCGGCCGGTCGCTCTCCTGATGGGTGGCGCTTGGCGGGAAGATCGAGGTGTACCAGGGATCTTGGACACGTCCTCCGCGCTCCGCGAATGAGTTCGTTCCGGACGCCAGCGGCGGCCCTGCGACTGTTCCGGTGCGGTGTCCACTGACGATCACCGGGTTGGTGGTGTTGTGGATTTTCGGCGTATGGCGTGGTCGAGCGATCCCACACTGGTGGGAGTGGGCCACAGCTAGCCAACCGACCCCTCGTCGCCGCCCCTGATGGGGGCGGCGGGGATCACGTCGGACCGATCGGACACCCGGCAGGTGTCAGCCAGAAGATATTCTCCACTTTATTGAGCCTGACCCGCTTTGACGGACATTCGAGATCAGGGGCCTGGCCCCGGAAGGATGTCCAGCATCATGGAGAGCTTGGGTAAGAAGCCGGTCCGGAAGCGCAACGCCATTGCCGCATCACCGGCCCGCAATGCTTCCTGATGCACCGATACAGGTCGAAGACCGAGCCGTCCGAGCGGCCAACGAACAGCAGCCGACCCTTGCCACTACGGGCCAGCAAGTTAGCCGCGCACGCCGCTACTTACGCCAGGAACCACAGATCGGGCTCCGCGTATCAATCCAGGAGGGTGCCCGACTGGTCGGGTGTCACGAGATCCCCGAATGGCTGGTTGCCGGCAGTCGGGCTGGCGTTCATCGGCCGGTGCTCAGTAGCGGGTTGACAACCTGGGCAGGGTTGACGGTGCGGGGCAGGTCGCTGACCTGGCCGTCGCCGACCTCGACGACCCGCCAGGCGCCGTCTGTCCGGCGGGCGAGGTCGGTGGTGACGAACCGGCATCCCAGGGCGGTGACCAACGGTTGGACGCGCGTGAGGTCCGGCTGTGGCTGCTGGTCAGGGGTGTCCGGGTGCGCTCCGATCAGGATCGGCTGGCCGTCGAGCCACCAGACCCGGGCCTCGCCGGCGTCCGTCCCGGACGTGACGAACGGTTCGAACGCGCGGACCACGATCCCGCCGGCCAGCGAGTCGTCCTGCAGTTGCACGAACCGGCTCACGACGCGGTGGACCGCGGTGACGTCGGTCAGGTCGGGTAGGTAACAAGCCTCGTCCCAGTCGTGTTTGCGGGACTTCACGTAGTCCTTGACCACCGCCGGTCCCCGACCGAGTGGGGCGATGAGCGAGGCCAGATCCTCTGCCGACGGGACGACGCCGGGCTCGGTGGGCATCCACACGCTGCGCGGTGTCACGTCGGCAAAGGTGTCGTACCAGCCGGGTAACTCGTGGGCGCGCCCGTAGTCATCGGGGGAGACCAGCAGACCGGCACCGCGGCCGGCCAATGCCTGTGACAGTTCCTGGTAGCGATCGGTCGGGATCATCCAGCCGCGATACCAGGCCAGCCCCAGGTCCCGTGGGACTCGCCGCACGGCGGCATCGGCGTCGCCGCCCAGCAGCGCGTCGTGGTCGACCAGCGCGACCACGCCACCCGCAGCGCGTACCGTGTCCGCTTCAGCAGCGAAATGCTCATCGACGCGCCGCACATTCAGCGGGTCGCTGCAGAACAGGATCGGGGCTGCCACGCCGGTCAGCGTAGGCGATCATGCGCCCGTTGATCGATGAGTTTTCTGTCGATACAGCGTGGATAGCTGCGTGGCGACTTCGATGGAGAACGGAAAATTCGCCGACCGGGGTCGAAACGGCGTCCACAGGCTTCTTCGGCGTCTTTCGCTGGATCGCCTTCTACGACCACCGCCGACGCCACTCCGCACTCGACTACCTCAACCCCGTCGACAGCCATTGTCGCCGAGTCCGGCCTGTCGGGAATCATGTCGCCACCCGGTGGCTCAGTACGGTTGGCCGCACACCTTCCACTGCCCGTCCTCCTTGACGAGCATGAAAGTGTGCTCGTCGACGAAGCCGGTGTCCAGGGTGAGCCGCGTGGTGACAGTGCCGGACACTCGGCCGTTGACGTTCGACACGTTGACACCATCGATTCTGTGGCTGCTGATCTTGGGCTGCCGGCCGAGTCCTTGAGTGAACGCGTCGCGGGTGAACTGACTCCGCGTACTGGCGCACAGCCGATCGGGGTGATCACCCTCGGATCGTGGCTCGGTGGGCGTTGGGCGAGGCTCTGGTGTGGACGATGCCCATTGAAGTGGGCGGCGTATTCGTTGAGCACCGTACGGGCGTGACGCTCGTTCCAGATCAGGATCCTGTCAGTACACTCCGCCCGGACGCTGCGGATGAACCGTTCGGCGTAGCAGTTCGCCCGAGGCGTCCGTGGCGGACTCTTGACCACGTCGACGCCCTCGGCGACGAACACCGCGTCGAATGAGGCGGCGAACTTGGTGTCCCGGTCGCGGATCAGAAACCGGAACGACGTGACCCGGTCGCTGAGGTCCGTCACCAGGTTGCGGGCTTGCTGGGTGGTCCAGGCCGCAGTCGGATAGGCGGTGACGCCGAGGATGTGCACCCGGCGGGTGGCGACCTCCATCACGACCAGCACGTACAGTCGGCGCAGGGTGACGGTGTCGATGTGGAAGAAGTCGGTGGCCAGCAGCCCGGACACCTGGGTGCGCAGGAAGGCGCGCCACGAGGTGTCGACGCCTCGCGGCGCCGGGCCGATCCTGGTGGCGGCCAGGATCGCCGGATCGTACCGGCACCAACCTGGTAGCCGAGCCCGACCAGTTCACCCTGAATCCGGCGGTGCCCCCAGGAAGGGTTCTCCTGGGCCAGCCGCTCGACGAGATCCCGGACTTCGTCGCTGACCGGCGGGCGGCCCGGCCGGTTCGGATACGTCCAGCGCCGGGCGATAAGGCAGCGGTGCCAGGCCAGCAGCGTGGCGGGAGTGACGACGCGGTGCTCACGTAGTCGGCGGGGCAGCAACCGCGTCAGCGCGGACAGCACGGCTCGGTCCGGCCACGAGGGCCGCGGGCGACCGACCTGTCGGCGCAACACGGCGACTTCATGCCGCAACACCAGCAGCTCTGCTGTCTTCGCGGCGTCGCCCTTGGCGAGGAGGGCGAGCCAGCCGAATACCTGAACCATGATCAGATACAGCAGCCGAACCATCACGAACCGATCATGCAGTAGCCAGGCGAAACCTCGGCTCACATCCCGTGCGTCTAGTTTCGGCACGGTACAGGGACGTGGTGCCCGTCCCCGTGGCGGTGAAGCCGGCCGACGGCACGACGTTCAGGCTCAACTCCGGTACCAAGATATTCGCCTCGGAGCGCGCCCGCGACGTCGGCAATTACCTCGCCGGAATCCTGCGCCGCTCCACCGGGTACCGGTTGCCGGTCTCGGAGGCGGACGACGACGCGCCCGCCAAGGGCATCTCGCTGCTGCTCACCGGCGCCGACCCGAGCGTGGGTGACCAGGGCTACCAGCTCGACGTCACGGCGAAGGTCGTCGTGATCCGAGCGCAGAGCCCGGCTGGCCTGTTCGCCGGCGTCCAGACGCTGCGCCAGCTTCTTCCGGCGGCGGTCGAGAGCCCGACCGTGAGCAAGGGCCCGTGGGTCATCGGCGGCGGCCAGATCATCGACCACCCGCGCTTTGCCTGGGGTCGCAGGGGCCACGCTGGACCGCGCAGGGGATCAACTTCTACCGCTCGCCCCAGGTCCCCTGGGCTTCATGATTGTTGCAACACGACCGGTCTGGCCCGCGGGCTCCGCCTTGCGGCCCAGGCCGGTCGCCGGGAAGTTGTGGTCTCAGGTCCGGTTGGAGACCACAACTTTCGGCAAGTTGTGGCGATCATGGTCCGGGCGGTTGCGGCGATCACGAGCGGCGGTGTGGCGCTCGCGCGCGGGGGACGCGAGGAGATGGCCGGCGGCCACGAGGATGCTGGCCAGCCCGCACAACGCCCAGTGCCAGTTGCCCAGCTGCTGCAGGCTCCACCCGCCGGCAGCCGGCGCGACGAACCCGGCGGCCGGGAACATCGGGTAGAACACGGACTGGTAGCGCCCGCGCAGTTCGGGCGGGGACAGGTCGGCGAAGATCTGGGCGTTCGGGGGAGCGGCGAGCATCGAACCGGCCCTCCACACGTGAGACTCGAGAACTCAGTCATCCCCTGTGACCTGGGCACTTGTCTGAGGCATGCACCCGCGATGGATCCTGACCTAGAAGTACCAAACTCGAGGGATCGCCCCCCAGCCACCCGACTATCTACCCAAAGCTAATCACTATCGACAATTGAAATCTTTCGCTATTATTCACCCACGTCGATTGCTAGATCAAAAGTTTAGTCGCACACTGTCCGTATGGCTACCGCTACAGTCGGTCGGACCCGTACCGTAACGGGCACTGCGGTAATCGCCGCCCTGATTCTGGTTATCGCATTCGGCAACCCGGCCTACACCGACTGGGGAAAGAACCACACCTCGGACGACGCGTGGGGCTTCTTCCTGAAGCAGTTGGCGTGGCCCACCTGGTCGTTCAGTTCGGACGAGTCGGTGCGGACCATCCTCGCCAACGACATCAAGGCGATCCTCCTCATCGTGCTGACCGGCGTCTTCGTCTCCCTCCTGGTCGGCTCGTCGTCATCGCGCAGCGTGAGCCTGTTCTTCTCAAGCTGGGGGGCCTACATGTTCGCCGGGGCGTTCGCCGGCCTGCTGGCCGCGTTCATCCAGGTGAATGCCAGCCTGCGCGGCGCCTTCGACTGGGCCGCCAGCGGCGCGATCTACGGCCTGTTCGTCGGCTGGGTGCTCGCCATCGTGATCTTCGCCTCCCGGCAGTGAACCCCCGTATCCCGGCGCCGTTGCGTTGTGGAACTGGCGGACGTGTTGAACCCGTGTCGGGTCCGCGGTCAGATCGCTTGAGCGAGTTCGGTAATTTTCGAGCCCGACAGGCGGATGGTTGCCGTGCGTGCCTTGGCGTGCCAGGGGCTGGTCAGGCATCCCGCCGCGCGGGGTTTTCGGCAAGGGTAGGGCTACTCGGAAATCGGTGTTCCCAGCGGTTCGCGACTTTCGCCCGGGCGCCACTCGGCGGGGTGTCTTTCGGCGGCGGCCATCGCACGGGCTGTGAGTTCGGGGTTCAGCCCGGTGCTTTCGGCACACCAGCGCACCCATTGAGGCAGCAGCGCGGCCACGGGGCCGACGAGCGGATCGCCACGCCATTCGATCGCGATCAGCTCTTGCAGTATGCGGATGCGGTGCGCAGAGCATGACAACCGCGCCTCGGGCAGGCTTCCCTCCAGCCATGCTTCGGCCAGCGCCGCCACTGCTTCCTCCTCGACTGGCCGGGCGCCCCGGGTGGCGTTCCACGTGTGGAAGTCCTTCACGAACGGCTCGATGTCCATCCCCTCTTGCGCTTCTTGCAGCCACCGGGGGCGCTCCGGAAGCGGCCGCCCGGACGCGGACAGGACCTGGGTGAGGTCGTCGGCGCGACGCACCATCCGGTAGTAGTTGTCCATCTGGCGGCGGGTTTCCTCACCCATCACGCCCGGCTCGTGCAGGCCGCTGGTCGGCAGCAGGTCGGCCAGCAGCTTGAGATCGACCGGTCCCGCCGTCGCATCGGCGGCGGCCAGGCCGACGCTCGCACGCCATGCCGCACAGGCCTCGTCCAGGCCATCGTGAACGCCTGCGTCGACCACCGTCGCCAGCCCCGCGCACGTGTCGACATCCAGCAGATACACGAAGCCGTCCGCCGCCCGATCCGGATAGCCGCATCGCATGATCACGGCAAATCTGGTGCCGTACGCGTCCCGCAGCAGACAGACCTCCCCGGTCGGCAGCACCTCGTCGGTAGTGGCCAGCCAATCCGGCCCAGACGGCACCCGCCCGCGCAGCGCGGTAATGCCCGCGCGCACATGCTCAGCCTGCGCCAGTGGTGCGATCGCCGCGATACCGTGCAGCAGCAGCCACGCCTGCGGGCTGGCGACCGGGACCGCCTCATCGATCACCGTGTCCAGCCACGCGTTCAACGCGAAACCTGTTTGATAACGGCCCAGCGCGGTGTGCAGAACACCGCCCAGCAGTTCCGCGGTTGCCTGCTCCAGCTCTCTCGGTGTATCGGCGCCCATCAGACGCTCCGAACCGGCCAGAACCTCGGCAGCCGCCGACGGCCACCAGGGCGCGCCAGCCCGACGCACCGCGCGACGCCACCTATCAGGGCCGGCCTGCCCACTGCGGCGCTGCTTCTTCGGCTTCCGTTTTCGCGACACGGGCGACATAACCCCACGCTAACAACGCGAACCCGACACGACTCGACCAGCCATGCCTTCATCACCCGCGCTGCAGGCACCCGACCCGGGGAATCACGCTGCCAGGTGACCCGGCTCATCCCCATCGTCATGGCCCGAAACATCAAGGTCTGCTGCGATTGCACGATCTCGTTGTGCTCGCCACCGGTCCCCGATCACGACCGCACGCGCCTCGACCCCGGTTCGTGGTCCTCCCTGGACATCGGCACTGACGGCGGCTCGCGCAACCGGACCACCACAGCGTGGCATTTCGTACCGGCCGCGACACCCCCGAACGATCCAGCTGGTGGGCGGCGACGACGAGACAACGGCTGCCGCAGCGTTTCATGTGGTCGTAGTGCCCTGGCGTGGGGCAGCGTGGTCTCGTAGCCGGCAGCGACGACGTGCGCACAGTAAGGACGAGCGCAAGCACTGGGCATACGTTGGTGAGCGAGCTCGCCGGGCGACTCGCCCGCTTGGTCGACCGAGGCGACGACGACACAGCGGACGTCGGCACACGCGCCGAATATCTCGGCGACCGCGCGGATCTGTCATGCGGCACCTCTTCGCCGATCTCGAAGACGAGGTCAACGACGGGCTTTGATCGGCGGATCAGGCAGCAGCGGCGACTTACGTACGGCCAGATCCAGGATATCTGCCATGCCGAAAGCGTTTCCGCCGGAGTTCCGTCGCGATGTGGTCGCGGTCGCCCGTAAGGGTGAGGCGCCGTTGTCGCAGATCGCGAAGGACTTCGGGATCTCCGAGTCGTGTCTGCACCGCTGGCTGAAGATCGCCGACGTCGATGACGGGATCCGGCCCGGTGTGACCAGCTCCGAGTCGGCGCAGCTGCGCGAGCTCAAGAAGCGGAACAGGTTGTTGGAGCAGGAGAACGAGATCCTGCGTCGGGCGGCGGCGTTCTTCGCCAAGGAGATCGCCCCAAAATGATGTACCCGCTGGTCGGTGACCTGGCCGCGGACGGGATCCCCGTCGCGGTGACCTGCCGGGTCCTGGGCTTCACCCCGCAGGCGTTCTACGCCTGGCGCAAAGATCCGGTCTCACAGCGGGACTGGGACGACGCGCACTTGATCAACGCCGCGTTGGACATTCACCACGACGACCCGGCGTTCGGCTACCGGTTCAACCAAACCGGGGGCAGTCCCGGCCACCTGTCCGCAGAACGCTGTGTCGACCATGTGGAACGAGGCCCGCTACGGCGGTGAGGACGTCGTCGTGGTGACCTTCCCCGCCAGCACCTGCATTCCGTGCCCGGTCCGGACACAGTGCACCCGCTCGGCCCAACGCCGCCGCCAACTCACCCTCCGACCCCGCCACCTGCACGAGGCGCTGCAAACCGCCCGGGCCGAACAGACCACCGACGACTGGAAGGCCCGCTACCGCG